>JAYTIV010000076.1:0-29966 GCA_043731625.1 Flavobacterium sp.
GCATTGTCTATGACATTTAACATATATTCTATAAATGCATTTGATTTTCCTTCTTTATCACTAACTGCTAATGATTTATAATAATTTTCTTGTGTTGCGCTAATGATAGTTTCTATAGGCAAAAACTCAAAAACGGGATAATCATTCATAAGAATAACAGTTTGCCAAAGTCGTCCCATTCTGCCATTTCCATCTAAAAACGGATGTATGAATTCCATTTCATAATGAAAAACACAAGCTTTTATTAAAGTAAGTTCATCTGATTTTTTTACATAATCAAACAAATCTTTCATCAAAAAAGTTACATTTTCTACTGGTGGAGCAAGATGAGCTAATTGTGAACCTTTTACAATACCTACACTTTTTTTTCTATACTTGCCATTGTTTTCTAACAAGCCATTAATTAACAATTGATGGGCTTCTAGAAATGATTTTTCAGAGTGAGGATTGAAGGATTGTAATTTATCATAAACTTTAATTGCGTTTAAAACTTCTGCAATATCTTTTTGTGGAGCTAAAACTCTTTTATTTTCAATAATAGCAGTAATTTGTTCTTCGGTTAATGTATTTCCTTCAATTTGGAGAGAAGAATGTATTGTTTTGATTCTATTCTGCTTACGCAATTGGGGAGATTGTTTCACCAAAAAAACCGCATTGACCTGTCCTATTTTCTCTGAAATAGAAGCAATTAGTTTTATAATTGTAGTTGTAATATCGTAAGGCGGCTTCATTGGTAGTATCATTTGATAGTATCAAAGGTACTAATTTTTTGAATTACTTTGTAATTATAACACATTTTGTTGGCACGGATTGCACTCGAGCGAAAGCGAACAGACGAAGTAAATCCGCTTTATTAGGTGACATTTGCAGTGTGTTTTGTGTGAACTCTTTGTTGGAGCTAGCTTTTAATAAATTGGCAATCCAAAAAGGTTATTTGAAAAAATTCTATCTTTTTATAAATTTATGATAGTATGATTGGTTATCGATTATCATATTAATTATATAAATACCTTTATCTAATTTAGATACATCTATTTTGTTTAAACAAGTATTTAATGCTAAAATTTCTTTACCGGTAACATCAAAAATAAATATTTCTTGAATGTTTTCTTTGTTTTGATTGTCTATAATCAATTCATTCTCCACAGGATTTGGTACTATTGTAATATTTCTAATTAAATTTGAATTTATAAAAAGTGAAGAGTCTGTAATTCTTAAAGTAGCTAATAAACCTGCAAAACCACCCGTTATTCCAGCTATATAAATCTTTCCATCGTTATGTATATAATATGTAAATGATCTACTGTCATTATATGAAGAGAAATTATAAGAAAAATTACCGTTATTGTTAAAAGATGTGTCAATTGTTCCATCTATATTTTTTCTATTTAAAGCAAAAATTCTATTACATCCTGTATTAATGCACCTTTCTGCTCCTGTGATATATATTTTTTGATTATCTTCAATAGTAAAATATGGTGATTCAAAAGGTAAAAAGCATAAAGTTTCAATAGTATCATTTGTAAAATTATATTTTCTTAGATTTTTAAATTGATTTGAAAAAGAAAATGCTGAATCCTCTTCAAAAAACAAATCAGTTTCATTTATTAATTTTGATTTTCCTATACCTATTGCTCCAATTACACCTAATGAATCTGTTAAAGGATTAATTTTATAACCAGAAGATCCAAAACCAATAATTAAATTACCATTTTGATCAATGTTTGCCAAAAATAATTCTTTGTGATTATTAGAGTTACCCTCTATGATTTCTGTATATTGTGTATATCCAACAACTAAAATATTATTTTGATAATTAAAAATATTATTACTATAAAAATTGGTAACATTTGGGACTTGTAGTATTTTATATCCATTTATGTCAAAACTTGAATCAAATAAACCATTACTATTATGTTTAGAAACAAAAATTTGAGTGTTATTTCCAATAGATTCATTACCTACACAAACAATTTTACCATCATCAAGAAATAAAAGATCTTTAATTTCTTCATCTGATACTCCAAAATCTTGAATAAAAATACCATTGTTCCCAAATGTAGAATCTAGAACACCATCTAATGAAAATTTTGCAATAAAAACATCTTTATCATTACTGGTGTTGGGATCTATAGTTTGACCATATATATAAAAGTATCCATTTAATATATTTGATCCATTTATTTTAAAAGTAAGATTATTAGTTGTAGTAATATTTAATTGCCCACTATTACCAAAACTATTGTTAAAGGTGCCATCATAATTTAAACAAATTATACTATTGTATTGACCGATTAAATAATATTTATTATTCTCAAAATATATCTTTTGTGGTAAAACATTATTATTGAAGTTTACTAATGACCCGTTGTCTCCATAAGTTGGGTCTAAAACATAATTCTGACCACTTACTAATAAAGAATAGATTAGAGCTGAAAACAAAAATATTTTTTTCATAATTAATTCATTTCAAATTAATATCACAAAGTAAAAGTCTAATTACAAATCTAATGAAATTAATTGCTAATTAAAAAATAAGCGCAATTTAACTTATATCAAATATAACCATATTCTATAAACTACTCCACAAAACTGTCATCCTTAAATCCAATCAAGTACAATTTGTCTTTGGCTCTTGTAATGGCAGTATACAACCAGCGAATGTAATCTCTATTGATGCCATCGGGCAGATAAGGATGTTCGATAAAAACGGTATTCCATTGTCCGCCTTGTGATTTATGACACGTTATGGCGTAAGAAAATTTGACTTGTAAGGCATTAAAATATTCGTTTTCTTTTACTTTCTGAAACATCTTATATTTGGTTTCTCCTTCATAATCTTTCATTACTTCTTGATACAATTTATTGGATTCTTCGTAAGAAAGTGATGGCGATTCGCTCACAATCGTATCCATCAACAAAACGGTTTCGAAAGGTTTTTGATTGGGATAATCGACCATTCTGATTTTGACATTGGCAAATTTAAATCCGTATAATTCTTTGATATTGAATATTTGCAACACTTCAATAATATCACCATTGGCTATAAATCCTGCTTCATCGGTTTCTTTAAGCCAGAAATAATTGTTCTTGACAACCATCAAATAATCACCAGCAGAAAGTTCGCTTTCTTTATCTAAAATCTTGGTTCTAATTTGTTGGTTGTATTGATTGGCACGTTTGTTTGATCGTACAATAAAAGCAGTGTCTTCTATACTATAATTACTATAAGCAGAATTGATGGCATCTTGAATATCATAACCATCAGACAACCGTACAATGTCTTTAAAGTTTTTTAGATTGAATTTGAAAGTATCAAACAATTCATCTTTTAATAGATCTCGAAGTTCGGTTGCATTGAATAAAATCCCGGAGTTTTCCTCTTGCCGCATTACTTCATCGAGCTCAATATGTTTGACTTCTTTATTATAATGAAGACTCAAAGTATCGATATCTAATGCTGGCGATATATCGAGATTTACAGGTGGTAATTGCGCAGTATCTCCCAAAAGAATCATCTTGCAATTGGTTCCTGAATAAATATAGGATATCAAATCATCTAGCAACGAACCATTTTCATACAACTTACTTTCTTGATTGACATCAGAAATCATCGAAGCTTCATCAACAATAAAAAAGGTGTTTTTGTGCTTGTTAGGTTGTAATGTAAAACTCACACCACCACCAGAATTTTTCTTCGGAAAATAGATTTTTTTATGAATGGTAAAAGCAGGTTTGTGCGAATAATTGGCAATTACTTTTGCTGCACGACCAGTTGGTGCTAGCAATACATATTTTTTATTGATTTCGGCAAGATTATTAACAATGGTAGAAATAACGGTAGTTTTTCCGGTTCCAGCATATCCTTTTAGTACAAAAATTTCATCATTATTTGAATTGGTAATAAATTCCGCAATTTGTTGAAAGAAAATATCCTGTTTGTATGTGGGTTGAAACGGGAAATTTCTGGTAAGGATGCTGTAAAAATTACTGGAATTCATATGGATAAAAATCTAACCGCAAAGTACGCAAAGTTTTTCTCAAAGTACGCAACCAATTTACAATTGATTTTTTAAAATTGAAATTGCAATTGCTATTTTAATTCGTAAGTTTGTCACATCCTGATTTTAAAGTCAAAAAACGTTTATGTTAGTGAATAACGCCAATATTACCGAAAAAAATTATAAAAAACTGGTTCTTCAAGTGGCTCACAACAGTATGTCTTTCTGTTGTATAGATACTCTGAATGAATCCATTCTAACGTTCAATGAAATACCTTTTGATACTACAGATAAAACAATAACTATTGAAGAATTGTATTCAAAAGCATATAACGAACATAATGATTTACGAGCATTGTATGACGAAGTTATTGTTTTACACGATAATAATTTAGGCACTTTTGTTCCTACTCCACTTTTTGATGAGCATTTTTTAGGAAGCTATTTACAATACAACAATAAGGTTTTTGAAACCGATTTTTTTGCTTTTGACACGATTTCATCTTATCAAATGAATGCCGTTTATATTCCAAATGTAACTATCAATGCATTTTTGATAGCAAAATATGGAGTTATCACTTATAAACATTCCTATACAATTCTAGTATCTAAACTACTTGCTGCATCAAAAAATGTAGATGAGAAAAAAATGTTTGTTCATTTAAAAGAAGGACATTTTGAAATTATTGTAGTTCAAAATCAGAAATTACTATTGTTTAATTCTTTTGAGCATACTTCACCAGAAGATTTGATTTACTATATCCTTTTTACTGCAGAACAATTGAATTTGAATCCAGAAAGTTTCAAACTTGAATTTTTAGGCAATATCAATGAAGAAGATGACAACTTTAAAATTGCTTATAAATACATTCGCAATGTATCCTTAATGGATACTACAGATTTACTAACAAAAAATTCGTTTTCAAAAGCCGACAATTTAAAGCATTTTATACTTTTTCAATCGTGAGAATCATATCTGGAAAATACAAAGGAAGAAGACTTTCTCCGCCAAAAAATTTACCAGTTCGCCCAACAACTGATATGAGTAAAGAAGCATTGTTTAATGTTTTGAACAATCATTTCAATTTTGAAGGATTGAAAGTTTTAGACTTATTTTCTGGAACAGGAAACATTAGTTATGAATTTGCATCAAGAGGAAGTAATAATATCACTTGTGTAGATGCCGATTTTGGATGTATCAAATATATCAAACAAACAGCAACAGAATTTGATTTTAATATTGCTGCTATTAAAAGTGATGTATTAGGATTTATTAGTAAATGTAAATCGAATTATGATATTATTTTTGCCGATCCGCCATATGCTTTAGATCAAAAAACTTTTGACAAAATTGTTTTGGCTATTTTTGATAAAAATCTACTTAATCCAGAAGGAATGATGATTATAGAACATTCAAAATATACCAAACTAGACCATTTATTGCATTTTTCGTTTAAGAAAAGTTATGGAGGTTCTATTTTTAGTTTTTTTGAAATGAATGCTCAAAAAGAGACTGAAAAAATTTCAGAAGAAGATTAAAAAATAAAAAAAGCAGATCTATAAGCCGGATTCTGTATTTCGATTACTCAAAACCCTTATCATTTATCTAGGCTTGCAATTACTCACAAGCTCCATCTTTCTACCCTTCGACAACGGACGAGAAATCCTTAAATGCCGATATACTTGAAATTTCACCGCATAGAGTTTACCTGGTTTCACTACAGCTTAACCTGTACATACTTTCTGTTGCACTTGTCCTGAATTAATTTCTTAACCCGACGGATGTTATCCGCTATGCTTCTCTATGGTGTCCGGACTTTCCTCTTTATTCCGAACTTGATTCGGAACCTTATGAATTTAATCTAAAAACATAAGACGCTGAAACAAGTTCAGCATAAAACGATAAGGCGATCTGCTGGGCAAATGTAAACAATTACAAATTAGAAAATACGAATTGCGAATGCAAGCTGAATTGATTATTCATAATTTGGAATTCGTAATTATTCAATCTATCTTTGTTTTCGAATAAAAAACTATGGAACAATTTGTAGTATCGGCAAGAAAATACCGTCCGCAAACATTTAAAGATGTTGTGGGACAGAAAGCCATTACCAATACTTTATTGAATGCTATAGAAACCAATCACTTAGCTTCTGCCCTATTGTTTACAGGTCCAAGAGGTGTTGGTAAAACAACTTGTGCACGTATTTTGGCTCGTAAAATCAACCAACCTGGTTATGACGATCCAAATGAAGATTTTGCCTTTAATGTTTTTGAATTGGATGCTGCTTCGAACAATTCTGTAGATGATATTCGTAATTTGATTGACCAAGTTCGTATCCCACCACAAACCGGGCAATACAAAGTTTATATTATTGACGAGGTTCATATGCTGTCTTCAGCAGCTTTTAATGCCTTCTTGAAAACATTAGAAGAGCCACCAAAACACGCCATATTTATATTAGCTACGACTGAGAAACACAAAATTATTCCAACGATATTATCTCGTTGTCAGATTTTTGATTTCAAAAGAATTACAGTAAAAGATGCTAAAGAACATCTTGCCGAAGTTGCTCAAAGTCAAGGAGTTTCTTTTGAAGATGATGCATTGCATATTATTGCTCAAAAAGCCGATGGTGCTATGCGTGATGCTTTGTCTATTTTTGACCGTGTTGTTTCTTATTGCGGAAATAATTTAACTCGTCAAGCAGTTACTGAAAACTTGAATGTTTTAGATTATGAAACTTATATTACCATCACCGATTTAATTTTAGAAAATAAAATTCCTGATGTTTTAATGGCTTACAACGATATTCTTTCAAAAGGATTTGATGGTCATCATTTTGTTTCCGGCTTGGCTTCACACTTTAGAGATTTATTAGTTTCTAAAACTCCTTCAACTTTATCTTTGCTTGAAGCAGGAGAACAAGCACAAAAAATGTACGGAATTCAAGCTCAGAAAGCATCTTCAGAATTTTTGATGAAAGGAATTGATATTGCCAATGATTGTGATTTGAAATATAAACTTTCTCAAAATCAACGATTACTTGTTGAACTTTGTTTGATGCAATTGGCCTCTATCACTTTTGATGGAGAAAAAAAAAAGTTGACGGATATATAATTCCTGCCAAACATTTTTATGGAAGAGTGTTAGAACTCTCTGTAGAATCTCCAGAAATATTAGAAATTCCAGCAATTGTTGAGATTGAAACTACAATTCTAAAATCAAACTTAAATCAAAATACTAAACCTTCGCTTGAAGAAACCACTCCAAAAGTTTCTGCATTTTCGTTAGCAAGTATTAAGGCAAAAAGAGACCTTCAAGAATCCAACAAATCTATCGTAAAAGAAATAGTTCATTTACCAAATGAACCTTTTACTGAAACTGATATGTTGTTGCATTGGAACAAATATGCACAAAAATTAGGAGAAAAAGGTTTTAGAATAATGGAATCTTTATTACTAATTAATGATCCAACACTTGATGGTTCTGTTATTACAATAGAATTACCAAATGAAGGCTCTAAAATAGATTTTGAATCAGAAAAAAATGGGTTGTTAGGTCATTTAAAAGGACATCTTCACAATCATGATATTATCATAAATGTAGTTGTAAATGAAAGTGTTGAGAATAAATTTGCATTTACACCGCAAGACAAATACAATAGATTGAATGAAATTAACCCAAGTTTAGAGTTGCTTCGTAAAACTTTTGATTTAGATATTTAATACCAATTTTTAACTGGTAACAACATCTTAGATTATTTCATTAATAATACTTTTTTAACAATTGGCTTACCGTTAACCGTCATTTTTATAAAAAATATTCCATCAACAAGATGATTATCAGAAACGGATGTTTCATATTTATAAAATCCTTTTGTTTTAAATTTTGGCAATTCATCAAAAGTTGAAATTTTTTCTCCTAGCATTGAAAACATTTCAAAATTTAGATCAGAATCTTGATTAATATAAAAATCAAATGTTATCTTATTCTTGTTTAATATAACTTTAAATTCATCTTTTAAAGCTACTGCATTATTTGAAGGACTACTTGTCACATTTGTTTTATCTATCGTAAAATCATCCACAATTGCTCCAGTCGAAGCTAGGTATTTGCAATTTAAAGTATCTCCATTTACATCTATAACTAGAGAACATAAGTTTGTATTATTATTAAAATACATGGCTTGCATTGGGTAATTTGCTTGTGTATCTAATTTTACTTGTGCAGATGTTCCACAAACGGCGTAAACGGTTCCTTCGTTATTAGAATTTTTAATAAAATTATTATTTTCAAGACTTACTTTCATATCTTGATTAAAAGTTGTCGAACTACCTAAATGGCCTTTGATTAAATAACTTCTTTCATTAATATGTGAATGTCCAGAGAGAACCAAATCAACCTTATAGTTTTCTAACATTGGAACAATATTGGTTCTTATATTCTTAAGTTCATGTTCGGTATCACTATTATGAGAACCTTGAGAATAAGGAGGCATATGCACATAAACAATTGTCCAACGCTGAGTATTTGCAGCTAAATCGTTATTCAACCAATTATACATTGGACTTGTAGGATTATTATAAGCACCAAAACCATCTAATGAGATAAAATGAACATTGGCATAGTTATATGAATAATATTTTGGTGAATTAGATGGCACACCACCACATTCTCCATTTTGAGGCATAGAAAAAATAGAAAAATACGGGAAATTTGTTGTTAATGAGGATGGACTTAGATAACTAGTACCACCATAATCATGATCTCCTAAAGTAGGAAATAAAGGCATACTTTTAAATTGATCTATAAACTGGTCAAAAACATTACTTTGAAACTCCGAATCTAGACCATTATTATAAGCATCATCTCCTAACCAAATCCATAAATTAGTTGGAGTTGATCCTGTATAATTTGCATAAGAATTTCGAACTTTTAATTGATTTAAGCCTCCACCACCAAAATCACCAAGACCCCAAATACGAACTTGAGTTATAGTACCTTCAATTGGAGCGGTATAAAAATTATTTTTTGAATCACCCTGTAGTCTTTGGGTTGAAGTTCCTATTGAATAATAATATTTCGTATTAGGTAGTAATCCAGTTAATGTAATTTCATGATCTGTAACAAGTGAAGCATCAGCAACAGCATTACCATATGATAAACTTGTACCATATTGTACATAAGTATTACAAGGAATTTGCGTTCTCCAACGTATTGTTATAGCATTTGGAGTAAGTTTTTGCAAATAGGCACCACGAGTTACAACAGGATCTATAACATATCCTTGAGAAATTAATTTAGCATTAAAACTAATATCTGAACTTGATCTTGTTTGTTGGTGAATTTCTACAGCTAGAACATTTATTCCAGAAATTAATAATGTAGGATTTATTACAACTGTCTGCCAACTTGATTCATCTGGTACACTTTCAATTGCTAATGTATTGTAATTAATTGCACCGTTTGGTAAATTATTTCTATAAACTTCATTACCATTTAAATATACTACCGCACCATCATCTCTAATTAATTCTAAATTTAATGAAGTATAATTTAAAGGATTGTTTATTGAAAATGATTTTCTAAAATAAGTAGTAACATATTTATTTGAAATATCAGGTCCAAAATTTACAAGAGTATTTTCATCTCCATCTCCATATCCTAATTCTGATTTACCAGATTTCCAGCTTGAATCATTTAATGTTGTTGAATTCCATACAGTTCCTTGATCACTTCCGTTATCTAAATATTTCCAAATAGAATTTGGTGCAATAAGATAATCGATTCCTAACGGATAGGTTGTAAAATTTAACAAAGTACTTTCATTACTAACAAAATTACACATTGCTTTTACAATAAAATCATATGCTGTTGATGGTTGTAATCCTGTAATAGTTTTAGAAGTTGCTGTAGCAGTAGTAGTTACCCAAGTATTTGTACTTGCAATTCGATAAACAATAATATAACTTGTTGCTCCTGGTACTTCATTCCAAGAAAGTGTTACAATTGACGATGTAATTGATTCCATTTTTAATGAAGTTGGTGCATCACAAGTTGGTGCACTTGTTTTAAAAATGAATGAAGAACTAAAATTACTTAAAAATGAGCAAGCAGCTTGTACTTGTATTTCATAAGTTGTATCTGGTAATAATCCAGTTAAGTTAATAAAATTATCATTCACAGTTGATGTTATCCAAGGAATTGATCCTAATTGACGGTATTTAATGCCATAATTTATTACTTCATTTGTTGCATTCCAATTGATTATTGCGGTAGTCAAACCAATTGATGAAGTTGTAAAATTACTTGGTGTCGTGCACGTTATTGGAAATGTAGCTGATAATTGAGCATTAAAACTAATATCAGAACTTGTACTGGATTGTTGGTGAATTTCTACAGCTATTACATTTATTCCAGAAATTAAAAAGGCAGGATTTATTATGGTTCTTAACCAACTTGCTTCATCTGCTACATTTTCTATCGCTAAAGTATTGTAATTTATTGTTCCAGATGGTAAATTATTTCTATATACTTCATTACCATTTAAATAAACTATAGCAGCATCATCTCGAATTAAATCTAATATTAATGAATAATCTAATGGATTAATTATTGAAAATGATTTTCTAAAATAAGTTGTTATATATTTATTTGAAGCATTTGGACCAAAATTTACAATAGTGGTTTCATCTCCATCTCCATACCCAAATTCTGCTTTACCAGATTTCCAAGTTGAATCATCAAAAGAAGTCGTGTTCCATACTGTTCCTTGATCACTTCCGTTGTCTAAATATTTCCAAGTTGCATTAGCAAGAATTAAAGAACTATTTCCTGGTGCATAGGTTGTAAAACTAATTATTGAACTATAATTTCCGATAAAAGAACAAGATGCTTTTACTCTAAATTCATAATTCGTTGCAGGTTGCAATCCAATTATTGTTTTAGAATT
Source organism: Flavobacterium sp. (assembly GCA_043731625.1). Taxonomy (GTDB): domain Bacteria; phylum Bacteroidota; class Bacteroidia; order Flavobacteriales; family Flavobacteriaceae; genus Flavobacterium. The sequence continues at coordinate 10,958 of JAYTIV010000076.1, forward strand.
AATTGATGCTGTTGTAGAAATCCAAGTATTTGAATCGGCTATTTGATAATCAATGATATAACTTGTTGCTTCTATGACTGAATCCCAAGAAAGGGTTATAGTTGTTGATGTTGCTGATTCAATTTTTAATGATGTTGGCGCATCACAAGTTGGTGCAGTTGTAGTAAAATTAAATGAAGCACTAAAATTACTTAAAGTTGAACATGCTGCTTGAACCTGAATTTCATAGGAAGTTATTGGAAGTAAACCTGTTAAATTTATCAAATTACTTGATGTGGTTGAAGTTATCCAATCACTAGATCCTAATTGACGGTATTGAATATTGTATGTTGTTGCTTCATTAGTTGCATTCCAATTTAAAGTTGCTGAACTTGACCCTATAAAAGATGAAGTTATTGAACTTGGAGTTGTACAAGTTGATGGAAGAGTTACAGATAATCGAGCATTAAAACTAATGTCTGAACTTGTTATTGATTGTTGATGAATCTCTACTGCAATAACATTTACACCTGCAATTAATAAATTAGGATTTATTATTGTTGACAACCAACTCGATTCATCTGGAGCATTATCTGCAGCAAAAGTGTTGTAATTAATTGTTCCAGCAGGCATATTATTTCGATAAACTTCAACTCCATTTAAATAAACAACCGCTCCATCATCTCGAATTAGTTCTAATTTTAATGTTGCATAATCTAACGGATTATTAATTGAAAATGATTTTCTAAAATAAGTGGTTACATATTTATTTGAAGCATTTGGCCCATAATTTATAAGTGTAGTTTCATCACCATCTCCATATCCAAATTCTGCTTTACCTGATTGCCAATTTGAATCATTAAAAGTTGAAGTATTCCACACTGTTCCTTGATCGCTTCCGTTGTCTAAAAATTTCCAAGTTGTATAAGGAACTAGTAGATAATTGATTCCTGGTTCGTATGTTGTATAACTTATTATGGAGCTAAAATTTCCTGTAATAGAACAAGATGCTTTGACTTTAAATTCATAAGTTGTTGTGGGCAACAAATTGGAAATTAAACTAGTATTTGAAGTTGTTGTGGAAGTAAGCCATGTATTTGATCCAGCAATTTGATAATCAATTATATAACTTGTTGCATCTGGAATTTCATCCCAAGAAAGGGAAATAGTTGTTGATGAAGCAGAATCTACTTTTACAGAAGTTGGTATATCACAAGTTGTAGCATATATTGCAAAATTATACGAAGGACTAAAATCGCTTAAAATTGAACATACTGCCTGTACTTGTATTTCATATGAAGTATCTGAAATTAAATCAGTTATATTTATAGAATTACTTGAAGAAGTTGTAGTTATCCAAGTATTTGAAACTAATTGACGGTATCTTATATTATAATTTAATGCTTCATTTGTTGCGTTCCAGTTAATAGTTGCTCTACCAGAACCAATTGATGATACTGAAATATTACTTGGAATTGAACAACTTAATGGTAGTGTTGCCGATAATTGAGCATTAAAACTAATATCTGAACTAGTAATTGATTGTTGATGAATTTCTACTGCAATAACATTTGTACCTGTCATTAATAAATTAGGATTTATTACTGTAGACAACCAAGTTGATTCATCTGAAGCATTATCTACAGCAAAAGTGTTGTAATTTATTATTCCATCAGGCATATTATTTCGATAAACTTCAATGCCATTTAAATAAACTACTGCTCCATCATCTCGAATTAGATCTAATTTTAATGATGTATAGTCTAAAGGATTATTTACTGAAAATGATTTTCTAAAATAAGTAGTTATGTATTTTTCTGAAGCATTAGCACCATAATTTATTATAGTGGTTTCATCTCCGTCTCCATAACCAAATTCTCCATTTCCTGATTGCCAATTCGAATCATCAAAAGTTGTGGTATTCCAAGTAGCTTCTTGATTACTTCCGTTGTCTAAATATTTCCATGAAGTATTAGGTGAAATTATAGATATTGATTGTGCAAAAGTTGACGAAAATAATAAGGCAATAATTAATCTAAAAATGTTGTTTATCATAAAATATAGTCAAAAAATACAAATTTAATTAAGAATTAATCAAGTTTTTTAATAAATCGACAATCAACAAAAAAAACAGTTTAAGTAAATAATAATATTTAACAAATGATCTTTTTTAAGATTAATCTGATAATTAAATTTTACCAAAATACATTGCTTTTATTATTCCGTCTGATAATCCAATTTTGGGTACATAAATATGTTTTGCACCAGACCATTTCATAGCATTAAGATAAATTTTTGTAGCTAAAACAATAACATCTGCACGATCAGGATTCAAACCTAGTTCAGAAACTCTTTGTTCGTAGGTTAAAGAATTTAGAAAATTATATCTTTTATTGACATAATTATAAGTAAGTGGTTTGTCTTGTTGTTTTCCAGACATTTTAAAAAGTTTATTAATGTTTCCACCAGAACCAATAAGAATTACATTTTCAAATTCAAGAGTATGCAATTTTATCCATTTTTCTATTTCTTGCCAAACAATATCATTGACCATTTCGTTTAATAAACGAACAGTACCAATTTTGAAAGATTTAGATGCTATCATCTGACTATTTGAGAATAATGAAAACTCAGTACTTCCACCACCAACATCTACATATAGATAAGTGTTTTCGGTTTTGAGCAAATAATGCAAATCGGTTGAGGCAATAATAGCTGCTTCGGTTTTGCCATCTATTATCTCTATTTGTATACCTGCTTTTTCTTTAATAATATCAATAACTTCATTCCCATTATAAGCTTCTCGCATAGCTGAAGTAGCCAATGCGCGATATTTTTCAACTTTATGCACTTTCATTAATAGTTTGAATGCTTTCATTGCATCAATCATTCTATCGATATTTTCTTCTGATATTTCACCAACAGTAAAAGCATCTTGTCCCAAACGTATTGGTAAACGAACCAAAGCACTTTTGCTAAAATGAGTTTCTTTTCCTTCTTCCTCAATAATATTGGCAACTAACAATCTCATGGCATTTGAGCCAATATCAATTGCAGCATACTTTTTTAATTTAATCATTTTGAGCACAAATTATTTGAGGTTGTTCTAAATTGTTTTCCAATCTGATTTTATAATAATTATAGGTTTCTAACTGAGCTCTAAAAATAGGATTTTGACCACGAACTCGATATTTATTATCAAATTTTTCTGAATGGTATCTTGCTTTTACATTTCCTTTCCAACCAACATTAAAAGTATCAATTAATTCTTTTTTAATATCTTCATCATAAATAGGACAAGTTACTTCTACTCTACCATCAAGATTTCGGGTCATAAAATCTGCTGAAGAAATAAATACTTCGGGTTCACCATTATTTGAAAATATAAAAACACGTGAATGTTCTAGATAATTATCTACTATACTTATAGCTTCTATATTTTCACTCATACCTTGTATTCCTGGAATTAGTGAACAAATACCTCTAATTTGTAATTGTATTTTCACTCCAGCTCGACTTGCTTCATACAATTTATCAATCATTTCTGTATCAGAAATACTATTCATTTTTAGTTTAATAAAAGCTTCAAAACCAGAATGTGCATTTGTAATTTCTCTATCAATTAGTTTATAAAATCGAGATCTACTGTAATGTGGTGATACAATTAAATGTTTATAACGATGCACTCTGAAATTTACATCAAAGAAATCAAAGACTTTTTCAATATCTTTTAGGATTTGTTGTCTGCAAGTAAATAAAGTTACGTCTGTATATACTTTTGCGGTTGCTTCATTAAAATTTCCTGTAGAAACCAATCCATAACGTTTGAGTTTCCCATCTTCAATTCTTTCGATTACACAAATTTTACTGTGTACTTTTAATCCTTTTATACCAAATATCAAATTGATTCCTTCAGTTTGCATTTGCTCTGCATAGGATATATTTGAAGCTTCATCAAAACGAGCTTGTAGTTCTATTTGTACCGTTACTTTTTTACCATTTTTTGCAGCATTTATTAATGAACTAATTATTTGTGAATTCTTTGCAAGACGATATAAAGTTATTTTAATTGTGGTAACTTTTGGATCTAATGCTGCTTCTCTCAAAAATTTTATTAAGTATGAAAATGATTGATATGGTGCATAAACCAAATAATCTTTTTGGTTAATTTTCTCTAAAATACTTCCGTCTAGACTCAAACCACAAACAGGTAAAGGTTCATTGGTTTTATACAACAAATCATATCTTCCTAAATTTGGAAAATCCATATAATCTCTACGATTATGATATCTACCTCCAGGAATTATACTATCTGTTGAATCAATTCCCATTTTGGCTAGAAAAAATTTCAGAGTATCTTTTCCTATTTGTTGATCATATACAAAACGCACAGGTTCACCAATACGCCTGTCTTTGACACTAGTTGCAATTTTCTCGAGCATACTTTTACTCAAATCACTATCAATCTCTAATTGAGCATCTCGAGTAATTTTTATCATATGTGCACAAACGCTTTCATAATCAAAAATATTAAAAATACTACTCAAGTTATAGCGTATAACATCATCCAAAAGTATGATGTGCTGTTTTTCGTTTGAAGATGGTAAAACTACAAAACGATTGATAGTTTTTGGAATTTCAATGACAGCATAAGTTACCTCTTTCTTTGTTTTTTCAGTTTTTGAAGGTTCTTTTTTTGATGCTACAGGATTCATTACCAATTTTACAGCAAGATAACCAGACGTATCTTTTAGCAACGGAAATTCTGCTAAATCATTCAATATAATGGTTACTAATGCTGGGCTAACTTTTTGAATAAAAAAATCTTTAATAAAGTCTTCTTGATCATCTGTTATCTCTTTTTCGTTGATAATAAAAATGTTTTCTGCTTCGAGTTTTTTCTCAATAATACTTAAAATTCGTAAACTTTCTGATTGTTGCTGAATTACAATTTGAGTTATTTCTGTAAGTAATTGTTTGGCAGAAATACCGCCGAGGACTTTTTCTCCAGAAATACCAGAAAGACTTAATCTTCTAATTGCTGCAAAACGAACTCTGAAAAATTCATCAAGATTATTTGAAAATATTCCTAAAAAACGTAACCTATCTAATAATGGTACTGCTTCATCTCCAGCTTCTTGTAGAACTCTTGCATTAAATGCTAACCAACTTTTTTCTCTGTCTGTATATCTATTTTCTAACACGTATATTATTTTAATTCTTTTGGAAAAATTGTTTTAATAGTTTTACCGTTTTCTAATGTTTGCCAACTTGATGTATCAAAAGTAAGTGATACAAAACCCGATGTGGGTACATTATCGATATAAACATCGCCAAATTTATTAACAAAATTTGTAATTGCCTCGTTATGTCCAAAAAGAATAACATTATCATAATCATTATTGAATGATGAGATTACTTTTTCTAATTGCAATTCATCAAAAGTATATAATTCTGGTTTAAAAAGAATATTTTCTAATGGATATGAAAAATTTTGAGCAAAAATCATTGCTGTCTCTGATGCTCTTTTGGCAACACTACTCCATATCATAAATGTTTTTGGCAAATGTTTTAAAGCTTTTGTAGCAACTAAATGTGCGTCTTGAATGCCTCTTTTTTCAAGAGGTCTATCTATATCTTTAAGTGGCGCATGCCAACTTGATTTAGCGTGTCTTATTACAATTAAATTTTTCATAAATAGTATAGTTAATAAGCAATCATTTATAATGTTACAATTTACAAAAATTAATAGTTAATCAATAAAAATAAGTGTGTAAAATTTTATTATTTTTTTTAATAATTAAATCCATCAGGTATATCAAGGATATTTTATTGTAGGAATATACTTTTTTAAAATGCATATTTATGTATTTCATCGATGTTTTATGTATTTTATCGATGTAAAATTTGTTGTTTTTGTTTTTTAAAATTAGTTTTGAAATGTTATAATCTGATTAAAAGTAAATATAGGTTAATTCTCTATTCACTTTTAAAAATTTAAATACTATAAATGAATATAAATTTTATGAAAAAATGATTGTGATTTTAGTATGTGCCATTGTAAAATATTGGAAACATTTTTATGAATAATAATTTCATTTTCTAATGAATAATATCATTTTGCAAATGCAATCAAATGCAATTGTAAAATAGAATTTTTTATGATTACATAATTATAGTGAGTTATAATTATGCAATTGAATTTAAGCTTTTGATAAGCGAAATATAATTAATGCTAAAAAAATTATTGTGATAAAAAATTATTTTAAAACTAAAAGAAATAAGCGATGCATCTATTTGTATCTGCTACTTCTTTTGTTTTATTCAATCACAAGTTTTAGTCAAGTAGTTCCTTTTAAACAAAGGACTTCTATCTATTCTCCCAATAAAAAAATCTATAATATTAATGGCGATTTTACAATGATTGGAAATACCAATCTGACCTTGCAGAATTATGTTGATAATGTAAATAATAATAATAGTATTATGAGGTTTGTTGATGTTGATGGTGACCCAAATACCTTTAACTCATCCTCTGCAACTTTACAATTGTCTACAGAAAATAATGCCAACCCTAGTTGCTCCAATATTATTTATGCTGGTTTGTATTGGACAGGAAAATCAAAAGACGTAAATACTTTTAGTGATAGTCTTATTGTTGATCATCAAATTGTAAATGCAAATAAAATTTTAATTCATAATGAAAATATAGAAAACACAAATTTTAGTTTAGCAATTTCTATAAAAAATCCTGGAACAAATAATACAAGTCCGATTTATACATTTACTGGAAATGGAAAAGTATATGAGTTTAACTATACTAATGATACTGATATTAATTTAACTCCAATAATAACATTATCAATTGATGGAATTCTGCAACCAGATTTTTATGTTTTTGAATCGATTGATAGTTCAATAGTTACAGGAACTTTAAACACTCCATATATAATTTCAGATGGTGATATTGAAATCAAAATAAATTCTTTTATAAAAAATGTTGCTACCAATTTGACTTTAGAGGATATTCAGTTTTTTTCTAAAGTTTCAGTTAATATTTCAGGGAGCATCCCAATATATTCTCCTTCAAAATTATTTGATAAAAGAATCGTTTATCTAAAAGGACCAAATACAATAAATTATAAAAAAATTATTGCAAATGAGGATGCCATTTATTATCCAACAGGTACAGGACTTACAATTCCACAAGATGGAATTTTTGTTGGTTATAGTGAGATTACCGATTATGTAAAAACTAATGGATTGGGTGAATATTTTGTTGCCGATATTGCTTTGTCTCAAGGCATGGGTGGTGCAACAGGATATTCTGGTGGTTGGGGAATGATTGTTGTTTATGAAAACACAAAGATGAAATCTCGTGATGTAACCATTTATGATGGTTATGCTTATATTAAAAGTAATCAAGTAGCATTTGAAAATCTACCTATAAATGGTTTTAATACTAATCTTACGGGAAATGTAGGATTAAAAATGGGAATGATTGCTAGTGAGGGTGATGTTGATTTTATTGGCGATTATTTTGAAATTCAAAAAGTTGATGGAGATTATTTAAAGTTACATCATTCAGGAAATACCATTGATAACTTTTTTAACTCTTCAATAATAACAAATGGTTTCAGGAATCCATCATTATTAAATAATACAGGAACTGATATTTGCATGTTTAATGTTGACAATCCTAATAATTCTGTAATTGGTAATAATCAAACTTCTGCAAATTTTAAATTTGGAACCCAAGGAGATACTTATTCTATTTTTGCTATAGGTATAGCTGTAGACTCCTATGTTCCTAAAATTGAAAGTATTTTAACAGTTTCTGCTATAAACAATGTGACAACAATTTCTGAACCATACACGGTTTTACCTGGTCAAGAAATAAGATGTAATCTTGATATTAAAAACTTAAGTACTGAATCTTTACAAAATTCAAAATTTGTAATTCCAATTCCGTTTAACGCATCTTATATTGATGGAAGTGCAATTGGTACTATTTTATTTTCTCCGCTGCCGTCACCTAATGCAATTTATTTTGATGCAACAATTGGACAACATGGATCACTAATTTGGGATTTGGGGAATTTACCTTTACCTACAAATCCGAATACTATTTTAGCAAAGTTGAGTTTTAAACTTAAGGCAACACAAGATTGTGCTATTTTGAGCAATTCAAATTGTGGTAGTATTATAGAAATTGATGGTTACTCTAGTGGAACTGGAAGTATTTCTAATGTTCCTATAACACATTCAGATTTTATAAAAGGCTATCAACAAACTGGATTATGTTTTAGCCAACCAAGTTATGGTTCCCTTAATATTACAATAAATGCATCAAATTATGTAGGCATAAATTGTCAAAATGCATCTTTAGTTAGAGATTTTATTTTTCCTAACACTAGTACAACAGTTTTTGTCAATCAAATTGCACCCAATTTTCCAATTGGTACTTTGTTTTTTAATACGTTTCCAGTTACAACTTCTTCTATGCAATTTTCTGTGAATAATCCTTTTCCATTAAATGCAACAAGCGGAACAATATATTATGCGGTTTCCCCTAATAGTTCAGAAAGTTGTTATTATCCATTTACAATTTCACCAACAAAAATTATAATTGCCAACGATGATAATTTTCAGTTGCAATATGGTATTTATGGCAATATCGCCAATTCAAATATCTTATCTAATAATGGATCTGATTCTGATTCATTAAATGGAGAACCATTAACAATAGAACAAGTAAATATATCAATTATTACACCAGCAATAGGTATTAATGGACATCCTTTTCCAACTATAAACCTAATAACTGGACAAATAAATATTCCTACAGGTACAATTTCAGGCACTTATACAATTGAGTATCAAATATGCGAAAAAAGTAATCCTTCAAATTGTGAAACTGCTATTATTACAATTTCAATTGCTACAATTATAATTAATGCCAATGATGATACAAATACTACAGAATGTGGCACAATTGGTATTTTCGGAAATGTATTAGACAATGATAGTTTTGGCGGAAATATTGCAATAGCATCAGAAGTAAATATCATTCTACTGTCTACCAACAATTCGAATATTAATATAAATACAAATACAGGAGAATTATCAATTACCAATCCTATAACAATAGGAGAATACTTTTTAGAATATAAAATATGTCAAAAAACAGATAGTAATAACTGTGATACAGCTTTTATTTATGTTAATTGTATTGATACTACAAAACCAATACTTCCTATATTAAGTGATATTATAAGCAATTGTGAAGCAACTATTATACCACCTACAGCAATAGACAATTGCGCAGGAACAATAACTGCTTCAACAACAGATCCTTTGACATACAATGATTATGGTATTCATATTATAAATTGGTCATTTGAAGACGGTAATAACAATAGCATTACTGGAACTCAAAATGTAATTATTAATTCTGCTAATAGCACAGTACCTCCTATAAATAGTGATTTAGCAAATTGTACTATAGATACAGATAAAGTTATAGACTTAGATACTTTATTACCGAATACAATATCAACAGACGGTTTTTGGGTGGATGCAGAAAATAGTAATGGTTTGATAGGTTCAGAATTTAGACCCTATAATATTCCGTTTGGATTTTATTTATTCAAATATATTTATATAGAGAATGGTTGTTTTTACTCTGTTTCTATAACAATGAAAGTTTCAAATGAAGATTGTGAAGTAGGATCTGGAAGTGCGTGTGTTATTAAAGTTTACAATGCGTTTTCACCAAATAATGATAGCGCCAATAATCATTTTGAAATTAAAAACATTGATGATGCTTGTGTGCTTTCTAACAATGTAAAAATATATAATCGTTGGGGAGTTTTGGTTTTTGAAACAAATAATTATGATAATAATACTAATGCTTTTGTCGGTAAATCAAATGGAAGAGCAACCCTAAATGCCAATGAAGATTTACCAATAGGTACTTATTTTTATGTAATTACATATAATACAAAAGAAGGAGAAAAGAAAGAAGAGGGTTATTTATATCTAGCAAGATAAAAACCCCTATAAACAAAACTTAAAGTTTAAAAAAGTTAAAAAAGAGATATTAATCATATTAAAATTATAAAGTAACATAATAATAGAAAATAAATAGTACATAATTAATGTAAGGCAAAACTGTAAAAATACATCAATAAGTGTATTTCGTCGATGTTTTATGCTTTTTATCGGTATTTTTTTTGGTGAATTATAAATATATATCTAGTTTTGAAATGTTAAAACAAGTTAAATAATGTATGCAATCATATTTGAACGCAACTTTTTAATGAAAAACAAAATAAATTAAACTATTTGTGTTATGAAAACAATATTTGAAAACCGAATAAATTACATTCAGATGAAAAATATTTTTATACATTTTTTATTTAAAAAACAAGTAGTCTACTTACTACTCATTCTATGCTCTTTTTCTATAAATGCTCAAGATACAACATCAGATAATAGTAGTGTATGTATTCTTGACAAAATAGCGTTTATTGAAACATTGAGAGTTAACGATATGAGCTTAAATGGAACATATTCTAGTTACAGAAATTTAGTGAATTTACTTTATAATATTCAACCATCAGTATATATAAATTCTGGTACAGTGAATAGTTATGGAGAAAAACCAAAAAATCTTTTTACAACAATCTCTTCACTTAATAGTTTAAACAATCCAGATATATTAAAAAACTATATTCAAATAGCAACCATTAGAATTGACAATCCTAATGATTTGAATTTGATTATTGATTTATCTGTTTTTGATAGTTTCAAAAATTTGAAATACATCCATATTGTCTCGACTGTAAATACTACAGCACAACATATAAATACTATGATTCAGAATAACAACAAAATGTATAATGTATTTTATACTATTGAAATAGGAGAAAAAAACTAATAAATAGTTTATTAAAATAATAAAGGTTATGAAAAAAATATACTTTAAAATAAAAAACAATTTGTTAGAAATTATTTATTTCTTTTTCTCTGAAATAACAATTTTCACACAATACTCAAATTGTATGGGGAAAATATCTTATTACTCGAAATTTAGAAATAACTATTGCAATAGTATTTTCTTAAAATTCTTTTTGTTCCTTTTTGTTAGTTTTGCTACTAATAATTTACATTCTCAAGGAGTTCAAATACGATTTGGTAATGGCACTACTCCATATATTCATGGAACAACAAATATTGGGACTTATTATACTAATAGTGTTGTAACAGATGTTAGTGTAAATGCACCAGGACAATTTATTGATTGTTTTGTTAGAGTACAGAATGTAGGTGCAGGTGCAGCTGTAATTGCTGGACCATTTGATGTTTATGGAGAAATTCCGAATAATTTTACTTATGTTACAAACAGTTGTAATCCTGTTACAAATAATTATACATCATCAAATACATCTGCTCCTTATAATTTTGGAGGTTTAAATACTGGAAATGGAATTAAATTCACACTACCATCTGGAAAAAGTCTTGCTGTCGGTGCTACGGTCTATTTTTATTATAAAATTCAAGTCGTAAATAGCCCAACACTTATCCCATCATTAGGCGATTCTGTTCAAGGTGTATATGTTAAAGGTGCATTTGTTAAGTCATCATCTGGTACTACTTATGTTAATATAAAACAAGCAAATTTAGCAGTTACTAATACTGTAACACCGTCTTCAGCAACTTCTGGAGATATTGTAACCTATACCATTCAAGTTCAAAATTTAGGAACTGAAGCTGCAAACAATGTTGAGCTTACATCAGTTTTATCTCCTTTCTTAACGTATGTATCATCAAGTGGAAGTGTCGGTGCTTACAGTAATATTACAAATAAATGGATAATTGGAACAATTACAAATGGATCAACCGTAACATTAACAATTAATGCAAGAGTAGCAGGTAACGTTACTGGAACAACCATTTCAAATACTGCATCCATTTCTGCAGTTAATCAATTTGATGGTGTAACTAGTAACAATTCTGCAAGTAGCAATTTTACTGTTTATTTCTCAGATTTAAATGTTACAAAAACAGTAAACAATCCTATTCCTGATGAAGGTGAAACGGTAATTTATACTATTACTGCATCTAATATTGGAACAATAGTAGCGCCATCAGTTATTGTTAATGATTTATTGCCAAGTGGATTAACTTTTTCTGCTGTAAACACTTCGAAAGGAACTTATAATTCTACTAGTGGTATATGGTCTGTGGGGAATTTAGTAGGTTCTGAAAGCGCAACAATGACATTATCGGCAACCGTAAACTCAAACACAGCCGCTCAAACAATAATTAATCAAGCAACTATTTCAGCAAACGTAGCAGATACTGACTTTTCAAATAATGAAGCAAATGTAAACATTAAAGTAAAAGGAGCTGATTTAGCATTATCAAATGTATTAGCTACAACTCAAGCACTTGTTGGTAATAATGCTAATTATATTGTTACTTTAACAAATAACGGACCCGATATTGCAAATAATGTTGTCATAAATTATATAACAACAACAGATGCACTTATTTTTGTAAACGCTACACAAACACAAGGTACTTATAATAACACTACTGGAATTTGGAATGTTGGAACCTTAAACCCAGGACAAACTATAACTTTAAATCTAAATTATATAGTTTCAAATTCTAAAATAATAAATACTACTGCATCTGTAGCAAATTCTAGTGAACCCGATTCAATTGTTATTAATAATATATCATCAAATACAGTAACAGCTCTTGTATTTTTTAATGCTGGAGCTTGTATTATTGACATGGGAGTAGTTCCACAAACCATAAATAATGGTTTAAAACCTTATGGGTTAATTTATGATATTGTTACAAATTATAAAGTTCCTGTTTATTGGGCTATAAATCCACACAAAAATTTTACAAGTGAAACAAATAAAGTTGATCAAATAGACTTTTCTCTTGCAGGAAAAGACTATAGAGGAGGTTCATTTATTATTCCGGCTGAATATATGCCTATTGTTCAAACTGTTATTAACACTTGGGTATCAAATTTCCCTGGATTAACTGTTGATTTCAATAGACCACAATTTACAGCTCCTGTATATGATATTATTACGAGTTATGCTCGTGGTGTATTAGATGCTCAAAATGGAGATAAAATTATTGATGCATTTTATGATACATCAGGTGTTTCAAGTTCTTCAGTTGTTTCTAGAGATGGAGCTCCAAGTAATTTAGGACCATGCGATGATTTTTATGCAATGCCTCATGCTGATCCATCGGATTGGAATATTGTTGAAAAGCAAACTTTTTCAAATTTTATCAATAATGGTGGATGGTTATGGGCAGGTTGTCATGCTGTTAGTGACCTTGAGACCAACGTTGATTTAGATAATGATGGATTTGCAGATTTAAATTTTTTATCGAATGATGGATTAATACTTTGGAATGATCACGATAATCCTGATCCTCCATATAATTATAGCCTACAACCAACTGCCAATGCAATGTCTTTAGCTGCAGATCCATTAATGCAGTTTATGGGCACATTAGATAATGCATTAGATGGAGGTTCTGAACAAGTTTACTTACCTAATTCAAATGGATGGAGAAGTACAACAACAATTGGAGTTTATGATCAAGATCACCTAGATATTCCTTCTTTATCTCCTGGGAAAGCAGCACTTTTAGCATTTGGTAGAGCATTTGGTGATAACACTAAAGGTTTTATTATGTATGAGTCGTCTCACGACATATCAGGAGGTTCAGAATCTGATCAAGTAGCTGCAGCAAGAGCATATGGGAATTTCATGTTAATGGCAGGTATCGAATTTAAACCAAAAATTTATCCAGAACCAATTAATCTAACTGTTTATTCTAATTCTACCATAACATTAACTAATACGGTTCTAGCAAAAACAAATCCTTTTACTGCTTTATGGACTTCAAGTTGTGGAGGTGTGTTTTCAAACCCAACATCATTAAACACTAGTTTTACAGCACCAAGTGTAAACGTCGTAACAACTTGTATATTAAGGTTAGTAGTTACAGATGCCTGTGGGAGAATAAACTTTTTATCGCATGCTATACAATTAACTCCAATTGCAGATTTAAGAATAGTCAAAACAGTATCAACAAATCCTACATTCATTGGTGGTAATTTAACATATACTGTAACTGTTACTAACAATGGTCCAAATACTTCAAGCAATGTAATTGTTGAAGATATTATTCCTTCTCAATTAACATTAATTAGTGCTACGCCAAGTATAGGGTCATGGTCAAATCCTAATTGGTCAATCGGAACTTTAACTTCCGGACAACAAGTATCGATAGCAATAGTTGCAAGAGTAAATCCTGGAACTCCTAATAATTCTACTGTAAGCAATACTGCATCGGTTACAAGTTCAACACATGACCCAAATTTAACAACTAATACATCTACAGCAAATACATTGGTTATTATTAATCCAATTGATGCTGTAAACGATTCAGCAGGTACAATAAATGGATTTGTTGGTGGTACTGCTTTAAGTAATGTACTAAATAATGATACTTTAAACGGTTCTTCAATAACTAGTTCACAAGTAACAACAACTTTTGTATCATCATCACATCCAAATATTACTTTGTCTGGAAATTCAGTAGTAGTTGGGGCATTAACACCTATTGGAAATTATACATTAGTATATCAAATATGTGAAGTTTTAAATCCAACAAATTGTGATCAAGCAACAGTATTTATTCCTGTTACAAATGCTACAATATCTGCAAATGATGATAATGGATCAATTGTAAATGGTTATACTGGTGGAACATCATTTACAAATGTATTGATTAATGATACAATAAATGGTATACCCGTAAATGCATCAAATGTTACTATTACTTTTATTTCATCTTCAAATCCAGGAATAAGTTTATCTGGAGCCAATGTTATAGTTGCAGCTGGCACACCTGCTAATAATTATTCTTTGTCTTATCAAATTTGTGATTCTTTAAATCCTACTAATTGTGATACTGCAATAGTTTATGTACCTGTCGGAGCAACAATAATTAATGCAATAAATGATTCTGGTTCCTCAGTCAATGGTTTTATTGGTGGGACATCGTTTTCAAATGTTTTAATAAATGATACTTTAAATGGTGTTCTTGTAAATCCTTCAGAAGTAACAACTTCGTTTATTTCATCTACAGATTCTGGAATCACTCTTTCAGGTACCAACGTTGTGGTTGCTGCTGGAACTCCAGCAGGAAATTATATTTTAACATATCAAATTTGTGAAATATTAAATCCTACAAATTGTGATCAAGCAAGTGTAACCGTACCAGTAACTGCAGCTCCTATAAATGCTGTTAACGACTTAGGAAATTCAATTAATGGATATGTTGGTGGTACTGCATATACTAATGTTCTTATTAATGATACATTAAATAATGTAGCTGTTAATGAATCTCAAATTACTACAACTTTTGTTAGTTCATCACATCCTAATATTATTCTTTCTGGAACAGATGTTATTATTGCTCCAGGAACTCCTGCTGGAGATTATTTGTTAACATATCAAATTTGTGAAATAATTAACCCAACTAATTGTGATACTGCAACTGTATCAAATATTGTTATTCTAGCTACAACAATAGATGCAAATAATGATAATGGAGCTGCTGTAAATGGTTATGATGGAGGTACATCTTATAACAATGTATTATCTAATGACACACTTAATGGAACATTACTTAATCCAACACAAGTAAATCTTACTTTTATTTCTTCAACTCATCCAGGAATTACTTTATCATCATCAGATGTAATAGTTTTACCTAATACACCTGCTGGAAATTATACCTTAACGTATCAAATTTGTGAAAAATTAAATCCAACCAATTGTGATACTGCAACAGTAACAGTTCAAGTTCTTGGACCTAAAATCGATGCAATTAATGACTCAGGACAAGAAGTTAATGGTTATAATGGAGGTATTTCTCTTACGAATGTTTTATCGAATGATACTTTAGATGATTTACCAGTAATTCCTTCTGAAGTGGTAACTACTTTTGTTTCTTCTTCGCATTCAGGTATAACTTTATCGGGAACTAATGTTGTTGTTGCTCCTGGAACACCTGCTGGTTCATATACTTTAACTTACAGTATTTGCCAAGTTTTGAATCCTGGCGTTTGTGATACTGCTGTTGTTAATGTTCCAGTAATTGCTCCTCTCATTCAAGCGATTGACGATTTGGGTACTACGATTAATGGTTATGTTGGTGGTACTTCTTTAACAGATGTATTATCTAATGATACATTAAATGGATCTTTAGTAAATGCGTCCCAAGTAAATCTAACTTTCATTAGTTCAACAAATGCTGGAATCACGCTTTCTGGAAGCGACGTTGTTGTTGCCGCTGGAACGCCTGCTGGTTCTTACACGTTAACTTACCAAATCTGTGACGTTATAAATACAGCTAACTGTGATACTGCAATTGTAACTGTTACAGTTTCTGCTGCTTCAATCATTGCTAATAATGATGCTGGTGCTACTGTAAACGGAATCACTGGTGGTACTGCTTTTACTAATGTTTTAGTAAACGATACTTTAAATGGTGTTTTAGTAAATGCTTCTCAAGTGAATACTACTTTCATCTCTGCAACAAATGCAGGAATAACTTTATCTGGTCTTAATGTTGTAGTTGCTGCTGGTACGCCAGCTGGATCTTACACGTTGACGTACCAAATATGTGAAGTTCTAAACCCAAGTAATTGTGATACTGCAATGGTAACAGTTCCTGTTACTGCTGCTCCAATCATCGCTAATGATGATGCTGGTGCAACAATTAACGGAATTACTGGTGGTACTTCACTTACAAATGTACTTTCTAACGATACTTTAAATGGTGTTGCAGTTGTACCATCACAGGTAAACTTAACTTTTATTTCTTCTACCAATGCTGGTGTAACTTTATCAGGAACCAACGTTGTAGTTGCTGCTGGAACTCCTGCAGGTTCATACACCTTGACTTATCAAATATGTGAAGTGCTGAACCCAACAAATTGTGATACTGCAATGGTAACAGTTACTGTTACTGCTGCTCCAATCATCGCTAATGATGATGCTGGTGCTACTATAAACGGAATTTCTGGTGGTACTGCTTTCACGAATGTACTTTCTAATGATACTTTAAATGGTGTTTTAGTAAATGCTTCTCAAGTTAATACTACTTTCATCTCTGCAACAAATGCAGGAATAACTTTATCTGGTCTTAATGTGTTAGTTGCTGCTGGTACGCCTGCTGGATCTTATACATTGACTTACCAAATCTGTGAAGCGCTAAACCCAACAAATTGTGATACAGCAATTGTTACAGTATGTGTAAATTCAGCTCCGCAAATTGGAGCTATAACTCAACCAACTTGTTCAATTGCAACAGGAACTGTCGAATTAAATGGTTTACCAAACGGATCTTGGACAATTAATCCAGGTAATATAATGGGATCAGGAAATTCAACTGTAATAACAGGTCTTACTTCTGGTACATATAATTTTATAGTAACAAATGATCAAGGATGTATATCAATACCATCTGTAGATGTTATTATATTGGTACAACCGGTAACTCCTTTAACTCCAATTATAGAAGCATTAACTCAACCTACATGTACTATTCCAACAGGTACAGTTGAATTTTCAAATTTACCTACTGGAAATTGGATAATTAATCCTGAAAGCGTGAGTGGATCTGGAAGTAGCTTCATTTTATCTGGATTAGCATTAGGAACATATACTTTTACTGTTACAAATGAAGACGGATGTGTTTCTGATTATACTTCAATAGTAACAATAAATGCACAACCGAATACACCTGCAACTCCAGTTGTAGTTGCTACTACTCAACCTACTTGTGCTGTAGCTACTGGTTCAGTTGAATTGTCTGACTTACCTACAGGTAACTGGACGATCAATCCTGGTAACATCTCTGGTGCTGGTTCGACTTTCACTATTGCTGGATTAGCTGTTGGAACCTATACCTTCTCGGTTACTAATGCGGATGGGTGTATCTCTAATGCGTCTGCTGATGTGGTTATCCTTGCACAACCGAATACGCCTGCAACTCCAGTTGTAGGTACTACTACGCAACCTACTTGTGCTGTAGCTACTGGTGCTGTTGAATTGTCTGACTTACCTACGGGTAACTGGACAATCAATCCTGGTAACATCTCTGGTGCTGGTGCGACTTTCACTATTGCTGGTTTAGCTGTTGGAACGTACAACTTCTCTGTAACAAATGCAGATGGTTGTATCTCTAATGCTTCTGCTGATGTCGTAATCCTTGCGCAACCAAATACGCCTGCAACTCCAGTTGTAGGTACTACTACGCAACCTACTTGTGCGGTGGCTACTGGTGCTGTTGAATTATCTGACTTACCTACGGGTAACTGGACCATCAATCCTGGTAACATCTCTGGTGCTGGTGCGACTTTCACTATTGCTGGATTAGCTGTTGGAACCTATACCTTCTCGGTTACTAATGCGGATGGGTGTATCTCTAATGCTTCGGCTGATTTGGTAATCCTTGCACAACCGAATACGCCTGCAACTCCAGTTGTAGTTGCTACTACTCAACCTACTTGTGCGGTGGCTACTGGTGCTGTTGAATTGTCTGACTTACCTACGGGTAACTGGACCATCAATCCTGGTAACATCTCTGGTGCTGGTGCGACTTTCACTATTGCTGGTTTAGCTGTTGGAACCTATACCTTCTCGGTTACTAATGCGGATGGGTGTATCTCTAATGCTTCGGCTGATGTGGTAATCCTTGCACAACCTAATACGCCTGCAACTCCAGTTGTTGTTGCTACTACTCAACCTACTTGTGCGGTGGCTACTGGTTCAGTTGAATTGTCTGACTTACCTACAGGTAACTGGACAATCAATCCTGGTAACATCTCTGGTGCTGGTTCGACTTTCACTATTGCTGGTTTAGCTGTTGGAACCTATACCTTCTCGATTACTAATGCGGATGGGTG
>JAYTIV010000077.1:0-1763 GCA_043731625.1 Flavobacterium sp.
CCAATATGCAGTTGCCGAAGTTTTTCCTCCCGAACTTGTATATTCATCGCAATTATATGATTGAACTCCTTTTATTCTTGCATTTTTATTTTTTACCATATTTATAGTAATGGAATTGTATTTTTCTCTTGAATTTACTTCTCCTAAAAAAATATGCATAGAAGATTTTACTTCCTGGCTTGTTTTATTTATATTATTATCCTCAAACCCCTCAATCGGCAACAATTTTTCCGAGCTTAATTTAATATTTAAAGAATTGGTTAATAAATATTCTTTTAGGTTATCCTTACTTTCACTTGCAAAAGTTACTAAAGCGTAATCTTTTTTAGATTTGTCATAAATTTTTCTAGTTTCATGAAATAGATTTATTCCCTCATTCTTTAATTGTAAGATTTCCTCTTCCGCTGACTTGTTTAGAAGAATTTCGTTTTCTGCGAATTCTTTTTTAGTTAATTCATTTGCAACTATATTCTCATTTTCTTTACATGATAAAAATAGTACCATTAGAACGATAATTGAAAAATAATTAAATACAATAGCCCCTAGTTTCCGCCAGGATCTTGAGGGGATTTTGTTTTACAAAGATAGAATACTGTTGAAATAGCATGGAGTCCAAAAATAAACTATTTTCAGCAGGGAATTCGCATTTAAAAACTTGTATAAGTGATTAATAAGTAGTATATTAGTGTATTGTTTAGTCTTCGAAAAAAAATGAATACTTTCGAAGACAAAAGCCAAAAAATAGCATTATTTTTAGAATTAATTTCACAATTAAAAGACCATAGAAGAATTAATAAAGGAAACATTCGGCATACGCTACCAGAAATATTTTTTTTAACACTTGCGGGAGTTGTAAGTGGCTGTAACACTTGGGAATCAATTGTGGCGTTTGGAAATCTGAAGCTTGATTGGTTTCGTAAATATTTCCCTTATTGTTATGGAATACCATCTCACGATACGTTAGGATTGTTTTTTAGTGCTTTTGAGAGGAAAGTATTTGCTGAATTTTTTATGGAATTCACCAAAAAATTGGCTCAAAAAGATAGCAGGGTTGTGGCTATTGACGGCAAAACAGTTCGAGGAATTGCTTCAGAATTTGGAAAATCACCTTTGCATATTGTTTCAGCGTTTTGTAAAAATAATATGCTTACTTTATGTCAAGAAAAAGTAAATGATAAATCAAATGAAATAACTGCAATTCCAGCTTTAATTGAGTTGTTAGATTTGAAAAATTGTGTAGTAACAATTGATGCAATGGGCTGCCAAAAAATTATTGCTGAAAAAATAATTAATAAAAAAGGGGACTATATCCTTCAAGTAAAAGACAATCAGAAAGATTTAAAAGAGCAAATTGAGAAATTATTCATTAAGCAAACGCCTAAAAATCAAAGTGTTGAACTTGACACAGGGCATGGAAGAATGGAAAAAAGAGTTTGTAAGGTAATAGACGACCTTCGGTTTTTGGATGGAAAAGAAGACTGGAAAGCTGTAAAAACCATAGTTGCTATCGAATCTGAAATTTATCAAAAAAAATCGCAAGTCAAATCAGAATCTATCAGGTACTACATAAGTTCCACTGAGGCCAATTCAAAACAAATGGCTCAAGATATAAGAGAACATTGGTCAATTGAAAACAACCTTCATTGGAATTTGGATGTGATATTTAAGGAAGACTTGCAGCTAAAGAGGAAAGGCAACTCAACAGAAAACTTCAACATGATAATAAAACTTGGATTAGGTCTACTGGATGCCGAAAAAACTAA
>JAYTIV010000078.1:0-1762 GCA_043731625.1 Flavobacterium sp.
GTTCCAATGGATTTTATTGATGAAACTTTTACCAATTTAGCATCGTTTGCAAAAATGCATTTGCCAGCAGGAGAATTTACTAATTTAATTGCCGAAGGAATAATTCCTGGTATTGGTGGCATTGTAATTTTTGTACCACAAATTGCATTTTTATTTCTGTTTATCTCTGTACTTGAAGAAAGTGGTTACATGAGTCGTGTAGTTTTTTTAATGGATAAAATTATGCGACGTTACGGACTTTCTGGTAAAAGTGTTGTGCCATTAATTTCTGGAACTGCTTGTGCAATTCCTGCAATTATGAGTGCTAGAAATATAGAAAACTGGAAAGAACGATTAATTACTATTTTGGTTACGCCATTTACAACTTGCTCTGCAAGATTACCAGTTTACGCCATTTTAATTTCGTTAATAATTCCAGATACAAAAGCTCTCGGATTCTTTTCTTTGCAAGGTTTTACCTTGATGGTTTTGTATTTATTAGGATTTTTTATGGCAATAATTTCAGCTATAATTTTAAATAAAATTTTAAAGTTTAATACCAAATCGTACTTTGTTGTAGAAATGCCAAGTTATAAAATTCCGCTTTTTAAAAATGTTGGAATTAATGTGTTAGAAAAAACGAAAGCATTTGTATTTGGTGCAGGAAAAATTATTTTGGCGATTTCAGTTATTCTATGGTTTTTAGGTTCTCATGGACCAAGTAAAGAATTTGATAATGCTCAAGAAATAGTAGAAAAAGAAGTTTTCAAAAGCGATTTAAAAATAAATCCATCTGTAATTTCTGGAAATGTTGCTTCGTACAAATTAGAACATTCTTATATTGGAATTATTGGCAAAACAATAGAACCAGTTTTAAAACCATTGGGTTACGATTGGAAAATTGGTATTGCCGTAATTACATCATTTGCAGCAAGAGAAGTTTTTGTGGGAACATTGGCAACCATTTACAGTGTTGGAAATAACGATGACGAATCGACTATAAAAAACAAAATGGCTGCCGAAATAAAACCAGACGGAAGCAAGATTTTTAACTTTGCAACAGGCGTTTCTTTACTATTATTTTATGCTTTTGCAATGCAATGTATCAGTACGCTTGCTATTGTAAAA
Source organism: Flavobacterium sp. (assembly GCA_043731625.1). Lineage (GTDB taxonomy): Bacteria > Bacteroidota > Bacteroidia > Flavobacteriales > Flavobacteriaceae > Flavobacterium. Next base: position 1,108 of record JAYTIV010000078.1, read on the forward strand.
AAGGAAACTAATTCTTGGAAATGGCCAATAATTCAGTTGGTTTTTATGAGTGGATTTGCTTATTTAATTGCGTTGACTGCTTATCAAATTTTAAAATAAAACACTATGAACATTCAAGAAATATTGGTTTACATAGTTTTAATAATTGCAATTGCTTTTTTATATCAAAAGTTTTTTGGCAAAAAAAAACCTAAGAAAGATTGTGGCGACGATTGTGGTTGTCATTGATTTTTTCGTAAATTCGTTTTATCAAATTTTTTACTATGAAAAATATAACTGGTATTCAATTTAAAAATGATGCAACTGGCAAAGTAAAATCAGTAACAATTGATTTAGAAAGATATGGAAAAGATTTACATAATTTCTTGAAAAAAAATGGTGCGATATCTGATGATGATGATTTTGAAAAAAAATGGGCAGAAGGAATTTCTGGTGATGAATTAGTTAAACGTGTTAATGTTCATATAAATACTTTGCCTTGGAAAAAATAATTATTTATTCCAAAGAAATTGAATTTTACCTAAATGATTTAATTGATATTTTATTTTACAAAGACTATTTTAGTTATAAAGAAAATGCTGAAAAATATGTATTAGATTTGAAAAATGAAATAGAAAATTATATTGATATTAAGAGGCAATTTCAATCACCTAAA
>JAYTIV010000079.1:0-4438 GCA_043731625.1 Flavobacterium sp.
CCAACGTTGAACATTTTTTGCATTGCTTCTGGAAGTTTTCCGTGAACTGCCGAAATATTTACGCCACCTTTTTCTATTACTTCGCCATTTTCTATAACTCGTGTTTTTCCGCCACCACCTTCTGGTCGCTCCCAAATATCTTCACGAAATTTGGCTTTTCCTTCGACAGCTTCTAACCCAGCAACGATTTGGTCTTGAAGGTTTTGTATGTAATTGTAGAATTTATTTTTCATAATCTGATTTTAATAATCCAAAATAAACAATATCTTCAAATTCTTTCAAATGGTTTAAGCGTTCATTTCTAAGAATTCCTTCTTGTTGAAAATTATGTTTTAAAGCAATTTTCTGACTTCCAATATTTACTTTTGATGTGCAAATGATAATTTTCTGCATCAACAATTCATTAAAACAAAAAGCTAAAGTTTTAGAAACTGCATTTGAAATTATTCCTTTTCCTTCAAAATGTTTATCAATAAAATAGAACAATTCACATTTAGAAATATTATAATCTATTTTTTTAATACCAATATATCCAATTAATTTATTGGTTTCTATATTTCTTACATAAAAATAAAAATCTGTTTTATTGATTTGATTATTTTTTTTAATCTGAATGTATTGAGTCGTTTTTTCTAAATTTTCACAATTTTTAATTGTAATAGTTAATGTATTTTCAATACGATTTTTATTTTGTTGAATCAATTCAAAAAATTCATTAGGTTGAATTCTGTCTAAATTATCTAATTTCCATTTTATGAATTTCATAATTTACTTTTTATACTCCTTAACCGCATCAATAAATGCCTTTGCGTGATCTACAGGAATATTTGGTAAAATTCCGTGACCAAGATTTACAATGTAACTGTCTTTTCCAAATTCGTTTATCATTTCGTGAACCATTTTTTTAATGGTTGGAATTGGAGATAATAATCTTGATGGATCAAAATTCCCTTGCAAAGTAATTTTCCCACCAGATAAATATCTTGCATTTCTTGGCGAACAAGTCCAATCTACACCGAGTGCCGATACTTTACTTTTTGCCATATCATTTAAAGCAAACCAACATCCTTTTCCAAAAACAATTACCTTAGTATCTTCAGCTAATGCTTCAACAATTTGGTTGATATAGTTCCAAGAAAATTCTTGATAATCTACTGGCGATAACATTCCGCCCCAAGAATCGAAAACTTGAATGGCATTGCAACCTGCTTTTACTTTTTCTTTTAAGTATAAAATAGTAGTGTCAGTAATTTTTTGCAATAATGAATGTGCTGCAATTGGATTGGAGAAACAAAATCCTTTGGCTGTATCAAAACTTTTAGATCCTTTTCCTTCTACAGCATAACAAAAAATTGTCCAAGGTGAACCTGCAAAACCAATTAGCGGAACTTCATCATTCAACATTTGTTTGGTTAATTTAATAGCATCAAAAACGTAACCTAAAGTTTCGTGAACATTTGGAACTATTACTCTCTCAACATCTTGTGTAGTTCTTATTGGATTTGGTAAAAACGGTCCAATATTTTCTTTCATCAAGACTTCAATTCCCATTGCTTGTGGCACAACTAGAATATCTGAAAATAATATTGCCGCATCTGGAGCAATTCTACGAATGGGTTGCACTGTAATTTCGGCAGCTAATTCTGGTGTTTGACATCTTGTAAAAAAATCATATTTGTCTCGCAAAGCGATGAATTCTGGCAAATATCTTCCTGCTTGACGCATCATCCAAACTGGTGGACGATCTACAATTTCATTATTTAATGCTCTTAGGAATAGGTCGTTTTTAATCATTGTTTAAAGGTTAAAGTTTAAAAGTTTAAAGTTGTTTAACTAAAAACGCAAACTAGTTTTTATAATATTCTATAACTTCATTAATTACATTTTCTACCGACGGTTTATCTGCAATTGTTATGTTTTTTGTTTTTTTGTTTTCTAATGCTTCTGCTGTAGTTTCACCAATGCAAAAACACATTTCTTCTTTAATTGTATTAGATTTTAAATAACTTTCGACAGCTGATGGACTGAAAAATAGAATTCCGTCAAGTTTTTGAGTTATTTTTTTAGATGTTAAATTGGTTTCGTAAACTTCTATTTCGTTGAATATGATTCCGTTTTCTTTTAAAGTTTCTGGTAAAATATCTCTACGTAAATTTCCGCTGAAAAATGTGAATGTTTCATTAGAATAAACTAGTGAAATTATTTCGGCTAAATCTGATGCATAACCTGTGTAAGCAACAACATTAAATCCGTTTTCTGTTAATAAATCTTTGGTTTTCATACCGACAGAAAAAACGTTTTTATCTTTTAAATCTTCAAATTTTGGATGATTTAGTATACTTTGTACTGCATTTTGACTTGTGAAAATTAGATTTTCGTTAACTTTTAAACCACCTCGTCCTTCGGACACTCCTTCAAAGGAGGAGAATTCGAAATTTTTAATTTTAGTTTCTATAAAATCTTCTTCAATTACTGAGAAATTGGCATCTAGTAATTGTTGCTTTTGATTGAGTAAAAGTTTTTTTGTAGATAATATGTTGGTATGTTTACTCATTGTTTAAGATGCTTTTAAATTGTTCTAAAGTTGGTAATTTTCCAATTAATTCCTTTGGCAATTGTTTACTTAAAAAGTATTCTGAAACTCCAATTGGTTTATTTGCACTTCGTAAAGCATATTCTACTTCTAAATGATTTTTATCTGGAACTAATAAAATTCCAATACTAGGTTTGTCATCTTCTTGCTTTAGTTGGTTGTCAATTAATTGCAAATAAAAATCAAGTTTTCCAACAAATTCTGGTTCAAATTCTACTGTTTTTAATTCTACTGCTACTAAACATTTTAATATTCTATGGTAAAAAAGTAGATCAATATAATAATCTTTATCGGCTAATGAAATGCGATATTGGTTGCCTATAAAACAAAATCCATAACCTAATTCCAGCATTAATCGTTTTATTTTTTCGACCATTGCCTTTTCTAAATCTCGTTCTAAAACTGGTTTATTAATATCTAGAAAATCTAGACTGTAAACACTTTTTATACTTTCTTTTGCTTGTTCTAAAAAATGTTGTGGCAAGGCAGAATTAAAATTATTTTGACTTGGATTAATCAAATAATTCTCATAAGCATTTGCTTTTATTTGATGCAGTAATACCGATCGACTGTATCTGTTTTTGATTGTTTGTTCTAAATAAAAAATTCTAGCATTTAAATTATTTACTTTTTGAAATATTAAAATATTTTGACCCCAACCTACATTAAAAATAAGTTTTTTAATATTATCTAAATGTGAAACAGGTTGTTTCACATTTGGCAAAAATGAATCAACTTGGTTAACATTTGAATACTCTACAACTAATTGCTTCATAAATTGAAGATTACGAGTAGACCAACTTATTCCTTCTCCAATTAAATTGGGTAAATCTTTACTCAATGATTCAATTATTGAATTTCCCCAACCAAATTCTTCTTGCTTTTTAATTATTAATTCGCCAATGTTCCAATACAACTGATTGGATATTGTTTGCACAGATTGTACAGCTCTAATACGATGACTTTGAACCAAACCAGCAACTTCATCTAATAAATGATTATAATTTTGTGTTGCTAAAGTCGTCTTTTGACTCATTTTATTTTTATGTAATTCGTTTAATTTTATCTTTAATAACTTCGCTAATATATTTATTTTAATTGGTGTTTAGTGAATTTGTTTGAGAGGAAAAACCTTTGCTTTTTTGCAAAGTTTTGGGATGAAAGCAGGAAAAAGGATTGTTGAAAATTCCCAAGCCATTTGCTTCTAATTTTTTAAATCTGATTTAATATTCTTCATCAATTCACTTCCGCCATTTTTTAAAATTTCTTGTGCGCAATTAAATCCTAGTTTTTTCCATTGAGAAATAGCTACCTTTTTATCGATTTCTAATTTTTGTTTTCCATCAATAGAAAGTAGTTGTCCTTGAAAATGTATGGTGTCATCTTTTTCGTTAAAAGTTGCTAAAGCTCCAATTGGCGCTGTACATCCACCTTCAAGTATTTTTAAAAATTGTCTTTCTATATAGGTGCAAATGTCGGTTTCTAGATGGTTTAACTGGGCAACTGCTTCTTTACAATATTCATCATTTGCCATTGCTACAATTACCATTGCGCCTTGTGCTGGCGCAGGAATCATCCAATCTAGATTTATAAAATTATCTGGTTTTATGTTTATTCTTTCTAATCCTGCAGCTGCAAAAATTGCACCATTCCAATTGTTTTCTTGTAGTTTTTGTATTCTTGTATTTACATTTCCGCGCAAATCGACTACTTTATGATTGGGATATTTATTGAGCCACATTGCTTGACGACGTAGACTTCCTGTTGCGATTGTGCCATAATTTTCTAGAAAATCAAGATTATTATTGTAAACTAATATATCATTAAAATTAGCTCTTTCTAAAA
>JAYTIV010000080.1:0-11136 GCA_043731625.1 Flavobacterium sp.
GTAAAAAATGTCCATATCGAAAATGAAAAAAATATTCTATTCCAATCTACTTTTTTTCGTGAAGTAGTAATTTCTAATAATGTCTGTTTATGCAAATATTTAACCACAAAATAAAATCCGACTAAGGCAAAAACAAAAGACAACATAATAAGAAACAATGTGAGGTTTGAATCTAAAGTTTTCATTAAATCATCAGTATTTGTTGGAATTCCATTTCCTTTAGCAAATGATTTTGCAAAAACAGCAATTACTAATGGCACTTGCCCAATGGTTGATGCCAAAATAATAAGTAGTGATCCTACTATATATTTCCAAAACCTATTTTCTTGTTTTATCCCTTGTTCTATAAACATAAACTTTTTTTAAAATGATTTATTCCGACTAATTTAGGTCATTTTTTAAAAATAATTTTAATTTCTTTACTAAAATTTTAACAAAAAAGAGATGATTCAAGTATATCACAATCCACGTTGCGGGAAATCAAGAGATTGCCTTGCTTTTTTAGACCAATCCAAGCAAGAATATCAAATTATAAAATACCTAGAAAATGTTCCAACCTTTGATGAATTACAAACTATCATTTCAAAATTAGGATTAAGACCTATTGAATTGGTTCGTCAAAAAGAAAAAATCTGGGTAGAAAACTTCAAAAACAAAACCTTGAGTGATACAGAAATTATTAAAATTATGGTTTTAAACCCAATATTAATTGAAAGACCAATAGTAATAAATGGAGACAAAGCAGTAATTGCAAGACTATTGAATAAAGTAGAAGTAATTTTATAACTTTACTAAAGCATCATTTAACAAAGGTTTGTGATTGAGTCATTAAACCAAATTTTACTTTTGCATTCCTAAGTACAAATAAACTTTAATGAAAAAATCAAACGTAATAATTTTCGCCTTCTTTCTTTTTATATCCTCTTTTATCTTTGGTCAAAACAACCCAAATGCAAAAAAAATAAAAATTTCGGGAATTATTTTAGAAAAATCTACTAGACAACCACTAGAATATGCTACAATTACGTTTCTTAATGATCAAAATCTAAAAGCTGTTGGTGGTGGTATAACCAATACAAAAGGTGAATTTGAAGTAGAGATTGTACCAGGAATATATACTATAAAAGCAGAATTTATCTCATTTAAAACTACTGAAATAAAAAACCAAAAATTTACTGAAACCACAAATTTTGGAATAATAACTTTAGACGAAGGAACCACTCAATTAAATGAAGTTGTGGTTCAAGCCGAAAAATCATCAGTAGAAATTAAACTTGACAAAAAAGTATACAATGTAGGTCAAGATATGACTGCTAAAGGTGGTACTGCAAGTGATGTTTTAAACAATGTCCCTTCAGTTTCTGTTGATGCTGACGGCAATGTAAGCCTAAGAGGAAATGATAATATCAAAATATTAATAGATGGTAGACCTTCTAACTCCGTAAATATTGCAAGTGCACTTCAAACAATTGCCTCAGATGCAGTAGATAAAATTGAAGTGATTACCAATCCTTCTGCAAGATATGATGCCGAAGGTGGCGCAGGAATTATCAATATTGTTTTGAAAAAAGGAAAAAACAATGGCTTAAACGGAACTATAATAGCTACAGTTGGTGATCCTAAAAATTATACAATCAACACATCGGCAAATTATAAAAACGAATTTATGAACCTTATTGGTGGTTTTGGTTATGCAGACAGAAACTCACCTGGGAAAGGATTGACAGATACCGATTTTCTTAATCCTGACGGAACAATCAATAAAACAATTAATGAACGCAGTAAGCGAAACAGATTGCAAAATGGAATTAATTATAATTTAGGGCTTGACTTATATTTAGACAAAACATTGACTTGGTCAAATAATTTCAATTACAGAAGCAATGATGGCAAAAGTCCAGATTATGTAACCATATATAATAATTTGCCAACAGAAAGTTATATTCAAAACAGATTCAACGATCAATTTAATGTTTCTGAAGACTTAGATTTTTCGACAAATTTTACAAAAAAATTCAAAAAAGCAGGACATCAATTAGTAATAAGTAGTTCTTATAACAGAAGTATCGATAATGATTCTTCTATTATTTCAGATTACATAACAGGATTTGAAAGTAATATTACAAGCCAATCTTCTAAGAATTTTCAAACACAATCAAAGACTATTGCTCAAATAGATTATGTTTTACCATTAGGAAAAGTAAGTCAATTTGAAATAGGATACAAAGGCGATTTCAATGAATTATTAACCGATTTCTATGTAGCAATTGCCAACTCAAATGGAGAATATATTAATAATCCATTATTGACCAACCAATTGAATTACAAAGAAAAAATCAATGCTTTTTATACTCAATACGGTTCAAAATACAACAAATTATCCTACCAATTTGGATTACGATTAGAAGATTCTAATATCGATATTAACTTGTTAACTACTCAAGATTTTAGAAATAAAAAATATTATAACTTTTTTCCAAGTGCATTTTTAACTTATGAAGTAAATGAAGCAACCTCTTACTCTTTAAATTACAGCAGACGTATCAATAGACCTAGAAATAGATTCATAAATCCATTTGCTGGTTATTCTAGTAATATCAATTTATTTCAAGGAAATCCAGACATTGATCCAGCCTTTACAGATGCATTAAATTTTAGTATTTTATCCAAAATCAAAAAATTTACTTTAACATCTTCTATATATTATAACTTTACCAAAAATCCGTTTCAATTTATCAGAAGAAAAAATGGTGATACAGTAACTACAGTAATCAATGGACAAACAACAGTTACAGATGTATTACTTTCAACCCCAATCAATTTATATACTGACCAACGATTAGGATTAGAATTTACATTCAATTTTTCACCCTTCAAATGGTGGAAACTAAATAGTAATTTCAACTTTTTTCAAAGTAAAATTTCTGGAAACAATACTTATACCCTATTACAAACCAATGAAACTATTACAGAAAATTTAGACAAATCAGCCTTTAGTTGGTTTACAAAACTAAATTCAAAAATCACATTACCCTACAAAATAGATTGGCAAACCATCATCAACTACAATGCACCTCAAAACACAGCACAAGGTAAAAGTATAGGTGTATTATTTGCCAATATAGCCTTTAGCAAAGATATTTTGAAAGACAAAGCAACCCTAAGTCTAAATGTGAGTGACATTTTCAATTCAAGCAAAATGATACGTCAATTCAATCTTACAACACTAAATTCCTATAGCGAAATGCAACGACGTGTAAGACAAGTCAATCTTACTTTTACCTATCGTTTCAACAAACAGAAAAACGAAAAAGAAAAACAAAAACGACCACAAGAAAATGGTGGTGGTGAAGAATTTTAAACAAAAAAAAGGAACTCGTTTGAGTTCCTTTTTTTATCAATCAAAGCCTAAGCCGATTGATTTTTCTTCGCTTTTCTTTCTTTGTACATTTCATATAAAGCTCCGCCAATCCAATATTGAACAAAACCTACAAGAAAAAACATCAACCAAAACCCTATAGTTAGTATGGTCAAGAATAATAAAAAGCCTAAATACTGTGAAAATTCAAACATGTTTTCCGGATTTTTTTTGAATTATACGCAAATGTAAGGGTAATATTTTTTCTTACCAATAAAAACCAAATCAATTTTCATAAAATAGTTTTTATACGTAATTTTGAGCAGAATTTTCAGGAGCTATTTCCAGCTATTCGTTGCAATCTTTTCTTTTTTTAAAGAAAAAAAAGAAAAGGATTTCCACTACTACCTGCCTGCCGGCAGGCAGGTCTGAGCTAAACTCCTCACTATAAACCATAAATAAATAACAATAATGGAATACAGAATAGAAAAAGACACAATGGGCGAAGTAAAAGTACCAGCCGATAAATATTGGGGAGCACAAACCGAACGATCTAGAAATAATTTCAAAATTGGACCTTCAGCATCCATGCCAAAAGAAATTATTGAAGGTTTTGCTTATCTCAAAAAAGCAGCAGCTTATGCAAACTGCGATTTAGGTGTTTTATCAACCGACAAAAGAGATGCAATTGCTGCAGTTTGCGACGAAATATTAGCAGGAAAACTTACTGATGAATTTCCATTAGTAATTTGGCAAACAGGTTCTGGAACCCAAAGCAATATGAATGTAAATGAAGTTATTGCCAATCGTGCACAAGTTTTAGCAGGATTCAAAATTGGCGAAGGAGAACAATTAGTCAAAGCTAATGACGATGTCAACAAATCACAATCTTCAAACGATACTTTCCCAACCGGAATGCACATTGCGTGTTACAAATCGGTTATAGAAACTACAATACCAGGTGTTGAAAAACTAAGAGATACATTACACGCCAAAGCAGTTGAATTTAATTCTGTTGTAAAAATTGGACGTACCCATTTGATGGATGCAACACCTTTGACTTTGGGTCAAGAAATTTCTGGTTATGTAGCACAATTAAACTATGGTTTAAAAGCATTAAAAAACACCTTATCACATCTTTCAGAAGTAGCACTTGGCGGAACTGCAGTTGGTACAGGACTTAATACTCCAGATGGTTATGATGTGAAAGTTGCAGAATATATAGCCAAATTTACTGGTCATCCATTTGTAACAGCGCCAAATAAGTTTGAAGCATTAGCATCACACGATGCTATAGTTGAATCTCACGGAGCTTTAAAACAATTGGCAGTTTCTCTAAACAAAATTGCAAACGATGTCCGTATGCTTGCCTCTGGACCACGTTCTGGAATTGGCGAAATTATCATTCCAGAAAACGAACCAGGTTCATCAATAATGCCAGGAAAAGTAAATCCAACACAATGCGAAGCCTTAACAATGGTTTGCGCACAAGTAATAGGAAATGATGTTGCTATAACCGTTGGAGGAATGCAAGGTCATTATGAACTAAATGTTTTTAAACCTGTAATGGCTGCCAACTTCTTGCAATCGGCACGATTATTAGGTGATGCTTGTTTGTCTTTTGATGAACATTGCGCAAGCGGAATTGAACCAAATTACAAACGAATCAAAGAATTAGTCGATAATTCATTGATGCTTGTTACTGCTTTGAATACAAAAATTGGCTATTACAAATCGGCAGAAATTGCGCAAACCGCTCACAAAAACGGAACAACTCTAAAAGATGAAGCCGTTCGATTAGGATATGTTACAGCAGAAGATTTTGATGCTTGGGTAAAACCTGAAGAAATGGTTGGAAGCTTAAAATAAAAATAATTTATAAAAAAACCTGCAACTTTATATTGCAGGTTTTTTTATATAATAAATGAAGTCTTAAAAAGCGACATTCCATTTTGGTAATCTACTATTTTCGTCTAGAAATTGTTGTAGAATCAAACCTTCTATAAAAGTAGGGATAGCTTTGGTTTTTGCATTAAAAGTTTCGTACCAATATACTTCTAATGTTTCTATTTTCTCGATTTTCATTTGTGCTGGCCAAGAATATTTTCTTCCCGTTTTAGCAAATTGATGTCCATTTACAATTTTATCAAAAAGACCACCATTTTTGCTTTTTAGTGTTCCATCATTTTGAACTGTTCCTGTAGAACCTACCATTATCAATTCTTTCTCTTCTCCATCAATTATATAAACAAGAAAAATACCATTGGCATTTTCTGGAGCATTACAAACTATTTCTAAACTGTCATCAGCAGTAAATCTAAATTGATTATTGTTTTTAAACTTTTTTAATTCTTTGTACATATGTTATTTACGTGTATAATTCTTTTGAAGTATTTTCAAAATTTAAGGTTGGCAAAGATATACAATTGAAATGATGCGGAAAGAAAAGAATGAAAGAATACCTCTTTTAGAAAATTATTTTTCTGAAATAATATACTAAAATCGAAAAATACAAAAAGTAATTAATTGCATAAGCCATTACAACTCCTTCAATTCCATAGGTTTTCATCAAAAAATCACTTAAAAGATAAAACAAGCCTAGCGAAATAATTTCGGTAATAATAAATGCTTTAGTCAATTTTTTAGCAAAAAACTGATATCCCAAAATAATAGATGCTGCTTTGAAAATATCACCAATTATTTGCCAAAAAAACAATCCAGAAACTGGCAAAAAAGCTGGCGTTAGTATTAATTTTATTATATAAATTCTCATAAAATAAAGCACCACAAGACCAATAATAAAAAGTGGCATTATTCCTTTGTAATAACTCAAAAATACATTTTTGGTAGCTTTTTTGTTGGTTGCAAATGCTAATTTTGGAAGAAAATAAACTGTTAAAATAGTAGATATAAACAACATATAATAACTAGAAATTCTACTTATTGCTTCCCAAAATCCTGCTTGCTCAATACTTAAGGTATTTATTATGTTGCTTCTAATTGCCAACAATACAACTGGACCAAGTACCGAAGAAACCACTGCCATTAAGGAATAGGAAGATAAATCTTTAAGAATTTGTATATCAAACCAGCTTCTTTTTATAGATTGAACAAAAGGAATTTCTTTGTTTATAAAATAAAAAGAAACAAAAAATAGTAAAGATGGTGGAATAATAATAGATAACAAAGCACCAAAAGTCTTGTATTTCCAAATTACTATTACCGAAAACAGAAAACCAATAATATTTCCAATGATATTAATAGTAATTACATTTCTAAATTTTCCTAATCCATTGATGATGGCAATTAAAATTATAGATGCTGCATACCAAGGTAATGCTAATGCCAAAAACCTAAAAATAGATTGGTATTGATAGGGATTATTAAATATAATAGCATTCCAATAATTAGCAAAACCAAATAGAATGATACTCAAAACCAAAACAATGGTTAATAAGGTTAAGAAAACAGTAGATATAATTTTCTTTTGCTTCTCACTATCATTTTTAGCATCGGCTATATATTTTACAATACCATTTTGAAAACCTAAAGTTGCAAAACTTTCAATGGTTGAAATAAAATTTCTTAAATTTCCAACCAAAGCCAAACCGGTTGGCCCAATAAAAACAGCTATTACTTTTGAAGTAATCAATCCAATTCCTATTTTCAATACTACACTCAAACTATTCATAGAAGTGATTCTGAATAATGGAGTTCGTTGAATGGTTTTTATGAAACTCAAACTGTTTTGGTTTTTGTAATTGGAACAAAACTACTATTTATTAGAACAAAATATTAGGTTTTAGTATTAAAATTTCTGTTCTATAAAAATCATTAAAATAATTTGCAAAATCATTATATTCGCAACATACTTTATCCCATTTCTGTTTTGAAACAAATTACATCTATACAAAATCCGTTTATAAAATCATTAGTGCTTTTGCAAGAAAAAGCAAAGGCTAGAAAACAATCAGGAACATTTCTAATTGAAGGTCAACGCGAAATAGAACTTGCCCTCAAAGGAAATTATGAATTAGAAACGGTATTATTTTTTCCTGAATTAATTTCAGAAAACAACATAAATAAACTCACCAAAAAACAAGTTGAGTTGATAGAAATCTCTAAAGAAGTATATCAAAAACTTGCCTATCGAGATACAACCGAAGGTATTTTGGCTGTAGCAAAAACAAAATCTTTGGAACTAAAAAATCTAAAATTATCTAACAATCCTTTAATACTTATAGCTGAATCTTTAGAAAAACCAGGAAATATTGGCGCTTTGCTTCGTACTGCAGATGCTGCAAATCTAGATGCTGTGATCATTGCCAATCCAAAAAGTGATTTATACAGTCCAAATATTGTAAGATCTAGTGTTGGAGGATTATTTACCAATCAAATAGCTACTGGAACTACAACTGAAGTTATTGCTTATTTGAAAGAAAAAAACATCAATTTCTATTGTGCAACATTGCAGAATTCTACTTCCTATCACACACAAAATTACAGAGAACCTACTGCATTAGTAGTTGGTACTGAAGCAACTGGATTGAGTGATGAATGGCGCAAAGAAGCTACTCAAAACATCATTATTCCTATGCAAGGAGAAATTGATTCTATGAATGTTTCTGTGGCAGCAGCGATTCTAATTTTTGAAGCCAAAAGACAAAGAGAATTTTAAAAATTTTAAAAGAATAACTAATATTGAATTAGTTGTAAAATAGAAATATTATAGCTAATTTTATTGTGTTAGAACAGCATTCCCTATGGTTGAAATAGATATCGAAAAAGAAAATAAAGCAATAGCTCAAGAATACAAAGAATTACTTCGAATAAGTTATCAGACTCTTTCTACTGATGATAAAAAACTTATTCGAAAAGCTTTTGATGTAGCTGTTGAAGCACATCAAGACCAAAGACGCAAATCGGGCGAAGCCTACATTTTTCATCCCATTGCAGTTGCCAAAATCGTAGCCTCAGAAATAGGCCTTGGTGCCACAAGTATTGCAGCAGCATTAATGCATGATGTTGTTGAAGATACAGATGTTACTGTTGAGGATATTGAAAGAATGTTTAATCCAAAAGTAGCTCAACTTGTTGAAGGTCTTACAAAAATTTCACAAGTTCAAAAGGATTTAAATGTATCCATGCAAGCTGAGAATTTCAGAAAAATGCTCCTTACATTAAATGATGATGTTCGAGTAATATTGATAAAACTTGCTGATAGATTGCACAATATGCAAACTATGGATTCTATGGTAGAAGCCAAACAAGTTAAAATTGCCTCCGAAACTTTATACATTTATGCACCACTTGCCCATCGATTGGGTTTGTATACCATAAAAACTAAATTAGAAGATTTAGGATTAAAATATACCGAACCAGCAGTTTACAATAATATTGTTAGTAAAATAAAAGAAACAAAGGAAGAACAAGATGCTTATATCAAAGACATTTCTGATGTTTTAAAAAAATCCTTAGACGAAGAAGGAGTTGAATATATTATAAAAGGAAGACCAAAATCTATTTATTCAATTCGTAGAAAAATGCTAGCGCAAAATGTTACTTTTGATGAAGTTTATGACAAATTTGCGCTTAGAATTGTATATAAATCCAACCAACACGACGAAAAATTTGTTGCTTGGAAAATTTATTCAATTGTTACAGATCATTATCGACCAAGTCCAAGTCGTCTTCGAGATTGGATATCATCCCCAAAATCAACAGGTTATGAAGCCTTACATATTACCGTTATGGGACCAAAAGGTCGTTGGGTAGAAATTCAAGTTCGTAGCGAACGAATGGATGAAATTGCCGAAAAGGGTTATGCAGCTCATTACAAATACAAACAAGGTGCTAATGAAGAAAGTGGCTTAGATGTTTGGCTCAATCTACTCAAAGAAGCATTAGAAAATTCAGAAACCAATGCAGTAGATTTTGTAGAAGATTTCAAAATGAATCTCTATGCCAAAGAAATTTTTGTTTTTACACCAAAAGGCGAAATCAAATCTTTGCCAAAAGGGGCAACTTCACTCGATTTTGCTTTCAGTATCCACTCCGAAATTGGTATTAGAACACGTGGAACAAGAGTTAATGGGAAATTAGTTCCATTAAACACAGAGCTAAAAAGTGGTGATCAAATAGAAGTAATTACCTCTCAAAATCAGAAACCAACCTCACATTGGCTTGATTATGTAACGACTTCGAGAGCAAAAAATAAAATTAGAAATGTTCTAAACGAAAATACCAAAAAAATTGCAGAGGAAGGAAAAGAACTCCTTACCAGAAAACTAAAACAACTCAAAATAACCATCAACGAACAAGTTGTCAATGAGATGGTCAATTTTTTCCGTCTCAAAACGAGTTTAGATTTGTTTTATCGTGTTGGTATCGGAACTATAGAAAATCAACAACTTAAGGATTATGCTGCTCAAAAAAGCAATACCTTAATGAATTTCTTTAAAAGTAAAATGAAACGCTCTCCAAGTACAGCTGATATTGACATTAACCGACAAGTTATTAGCAGTAATTATGATATGCTTGTTTTTGGTATCGATCAAGACAAACTTGATTATAAATTATCAACTTGTTGCAACCCAATTCCTGGAGATGAAGTTTTTGGTTTTATTACTATTAACGAAGGAATAAAAGTTCATAAAAGAGATTGTCCTAATGCTATAAGTCTACAATCAAATTATGCTTATAGAATCATTCTAGCCAAATGGATAGACTCTACACAGCAAGAATTTAAAGCAATTTTGAACATTACCGGAATGGACAGTTTAGGATTGACCAACGAGTTAACAAAAGTTATTTCAAATAATATGCACGTGAACATTCAAAGTATTTCATTGAGTGGTGATGCAGGAATTTTCAACGGGCAAGTTGCTGTTATTGTACAAAACAATATGATTCTCAAAAAACTGATAGACAATATCAAAAAAATAGACGGAATTGAAAAAGTAACGAGGGTTTATAAAAATTAATTTTTTCGTTACTTAAAAAAATTATTTTTCAAAGTCAAATAATTCATTAGTTTTAATACCTAAACCTTTTGCAATACATTTTATTGTACAAATTGTAGGGTTTACAATACCTCTTTCAATTCTGGTAATTTGTGGCAAAGATACATCAGAAGAATTAGCAAGTTCTTCTTGTGTTAGATCTTTGGATAATCTAATTTTTCTTAAATTAATTCCAAATTCTTTTATATATTTTTCATCACGTAGATTAATCACAACTTTGAATTGTTAACTGAACAAAATTGGTTTAATCAATAAAAAAATACCTAATCATATATGATTATAAAATTAGTTTAATATATTTGAAAGAATATTAATAACTTTAACCAAACAAATTATGAAACAAATGAAAAATTACTCGTTTTTGTTTATTGCTTTTTTAGGAATTTTGTTTTCTGGCTGCGAGAAAGACTTGTATGAAGATGCTTTAGTTCAAAACACTATCACTAAAGGTAAAATTGAATTTGTCAAAATAGATGAGACTCCATTTTTAATACCATCTGTTCAATCTTTCAATAAAGATTATGAGTTTTTGACTAAAAACAAAAGATCAAATAGAGAGGGATTAAATCTTAATTTAGATTTAGAACATATTTTAGAATATGTCTATGCTAATGATTTAAAAACCTACAGTATAAGTGTAGTTAAGGATTTTCAAGCTAATGAAGATAAATACTTTGAAAACTTAAACATTTATGAGAAAAATGGTATTTATGAATCTTTCGTGCTAAAATATAATCCATTAGATGATACTAAAGC
>JAYTIV010000081.1:0-1748 GCA_043731625.1 Flavobacterium sp.
TTTGGAGATGCTTTTAATGAACAAGAATTTGTTACAACCAATACTCGTGTTAAAGAATATTTAGCCAAGAAAAATGAAATTCTTGCTAGAATGGCAAAATCTCTTGGAGATGAAAATCTTGAAGATGTAAAAGCCTTAATTGAAGAATTAGAAATTGCGGATCCTGAAACTGGTTCTAGAAACTGGACCGAAGTTCGTCAATTTAACTTAATGTTTGGGACAAAATTAGGTGCATCGGCAGATTCTGCAATGGATTTATACCTACGTCCAGAAACAGCACAAGGTATTTTTGTTAATTTCTTGAATGTACAAAAATCAGGTAGAATGAAAATCCCGTTTGGTATAGCTCAAACCGGAAAAGCGTTTAGAAATGAAATCGTTGCAAGACAATTTATTTTTCGTATGCGTGAATTTGAACAAATGGAAATGCAGTTTTTTGTACGTCCAGGAGAAGAAATGAAATGGTATGAATACTGGAAAAACACCCGATTAAACTGGCATTTATCTCTTGGTTTAGGTGCAGCAAATTACCGTTTTCACGATCACGAAAAATTAGCACATTATGCCAATGCAGCTGCAGATATAGAGTTTAATTTTCCTTTTGGTTTCAAAGAATTAGAAGGGATTCACTCTCGTACAGATTTTGATTTAAAAGCACACGAACAATTTTCTGGACGTAAAATGCAATATTTTGATGCCGAATTAAATCAAAACTATACTCCGTATGTTGTTGAAACTTCGGTAGGATTAGACAGAATGTTTTTGGCAGTTTTCTCAAATTCATTAAAAGAAGAAACTCTAGAAGATGGTTCTACAAGAACAGTTTTGCAATTACCTTCGGTATTAGCGCCAACAAAAGCAGCCGTTTTGCCATTGGTAAAAAAAGATGGATTACCAGAATTGGCACAAAATATTATTGAAGAACTCAAATGGGATTTTAATGTAACTTATGACGAGAAAGATGCCGTAGGAAGACGATATAGAAGACAAGATGCTTTAGGTACGCCTTTTTGTATTACTGTAGATCATCAAACGCTAGAAGACAAAACAGTTACGATACGTCATAGAGATTCTATGAAACAAGATCGTGTGAACATTTCTGATTTGAAATCAATCATTGAAAACGAAGTCTCGATGAAAAATTGGTTACTTAAAATGTAAAATTTAAATACTATTTAATAAAAAAGGCTTTCATTTAGAAAGCCTTTTTTAATTTATTTAGAAACGATACCCAACTGTTATGCCACCTTTTCCAACTATGGTAAGATCATAAAAATCATTTTTATCACTGTTTGTTAAATTTCTTCCAATTCCAGCATTTATTTCAAATAAGAAACCTTTTTTGGTTATCCATTTAGAACCAAGTCCGAAACCTAAAGCAAAATCCGTATAGCTTTCATCTTTTACATAATGTTCATAATAACTAGGATCATTATAGTTACTATAATAATAGTTTTTTTGTAATTTAATAGATCTAACCATTGCAAAACCTTCTACAAAAAATCCAGCAGCTGGTTTTTTACCAAAATAAAAGCGATAATATGGAGATAATGTAAATTTGGTATCTATATTTTTATCAGCGGCAAAACCTATAGAAACTCCTATGCTTGACTCATTATTTAATATGCGTTCATATGAAAATTCAGGATAACCAAAAACTAAACTTATAGCATTTCCTTTAATTTCGTTTTTTTTGAAACTTTCTTCAATTTTGTCTTGACTATAGCCTAAAGTTGCAAATCCAAGAC
>JAYTIV010000082.1:0-1746 GCA_043731625.1 Flavobacterium sp.
AGAATGTTGGTTAAAAAAATTGCAACCATAAAACACATTGTAGTTTTTAACGAGCAAGACGCACTTTTACTAGAAAACAATTTAATAAAAACACTACAACCTAAATATAATATTAATTTAAAAGACGATAAAAGTTACCCTTGGATTTGCATAAAAAAAGAACCTTTTTCAAGAATTTTTCCAACACGTAGAATGGTAAAAGATGGTTCTGAATATTTTGGACCGTATTCTAATTTTAAAATAATCAGTACCATTTTAGATTTAATAAAAGACTTATACCAAATAAGAACTTGCAATTACGATTTAACCGAAAATAATATAAATTCTGGAAAGTTTAAAGTGTGTCTAGAATACCATATTGGCAATTGCAAAGGCGGTTGCGAAGGTCATGAAACAGTAGAAAATTATCAAAACAATGTAAATGCAATTCGCGAAATTTTAAAAGGAAATTTTAAAGAAAGCTTAAAAGAATTTAAAATAAAAATGCATCATTTTGCCAGCGAAATGCAATTTGAAGAAGCACAAAAAATAAAAAATAAAATAGATAATTTGCAAAATTATCAGTCAAGATCTACCGTTTTAAATCCTAAAATTTCTAATATTGATGTCTTTTCAATAGTTTCAGACGAAGCTGTTGCTTATGTAAATTTCCTTCAAATAGCACACGGAGCAATAATTCGTTCTTATACATTAGAACTAAAAAAGAAACTAGAAGAAACCGATGAAGAACTATTAGAACTAGCAGTAGTAGAACTTCGCGAACGATTTAATTTACTTACTCGCGAAATAATTCTACCATTTCCATTAGATTTTGGCGATAAAATAAAAGTAACCGTACCACAACTTGGCGATAAAAAACAAATACTAGAACTGTCAATAAGAAACGCTAAATACTATAGAATTGACCAGTTAAAACAAATACAAATTGTAGATCCAGAACGTCATACTAACAGAATTATGGCGCAAATGCAAAAAGATTTACGACTCACAGTAGAACCACGACATATAGAATGTTTCGACAACTCTAACATTCAAGGAACCAATCCTGTTGCGGCTTGCGTGGTTTTTAAAGATGGAAAACCAGCCAAAAAAGACTACCGACATTTCAATATAAAAACCGTAGTTGGTCCAGACGATTTTGCCAGTATGGAAGAAGTAGTTTACCGAAGATATAAACGAATGCTAGACGAAAACCAATCCTTGCCACAATTAATAATCATCGATGGTGGAAAAGGACAACTATCATCGGCATTAAAAAGCATAGACGATTTAGGTTTACGCGGAAAAATAGCCATAATTGGCATTGCAAAACGTCTCGAAGAACTCTATTATCCAGGCGATTCTGCGCCACTTTACCTCGATAAAAAGTCAGAAACACTCAAGGTAATTCAAATGTTGCGTAACGAAGCACACCGTTTCGGAATCACGCATCATCGCGACAAACGAAGCAAAGCCGCACTAAATTCATCAGTAGAAGAAATTCCAGGAATAGGCGAAAAAACAATGCTCACACTCATAAAACAGTTTAAAAGTGTTAAAAGATTAAAATTAGCCAGCGAAAAAGAAATTTCTGACGTTGTTGGAGTATCAAAAGCCAAAAAAATAACCGACTTTTACCATAAAATCAATAACCAAAATTAGAAGCGAATGGCTTGGGCATTTTTATCTACCATTTTCCTGCATTCCATTACAATTTTTTTCTTTCAAAAAAAGAAAGAAAAAAGATTTTCATTGCATTCAGGGCTA
>JAYTIV010000083.1:0-11032 GCA_043731625.1 Flavobacterium sp.
TATCCTATTATTTCTATTGAAGACGGAATGTATGAAGACGATTGGAAAGGTTGGAAATACCTAACTGATAAAATTGGAAACAAAACACAATTAGTTGGTGATGATTTATTTGTAACCAATGTAGAGCGACTTTCTCGCGGTATCAATGAAGGAATTGCAAATTCTATTCTTGTAAAAGTAAACCAAATAGGTACTTTAACAGAAACTATTGCTGCAGTAAATATGGCACATCGTGCAGGTTATACTTCGGTAATGTCACACCGTTCTGGAGAAACAGAAGATAATACTATTGCCGATTTGGCAGTGGCATTAAACTGCGGACAAATCAAAACAGGTTCGGCTTCTCGTTCTGATCGTATGGCAAAATATAACCAATTACTTCGTATTGAAGAAGAATTAGGAGATACAGCTTACTTCCCAGGAGTGAAGGCTTTTAAATAAGATTTTATCTTAATATATTTAAATAAAAATACCTGTTAGTAAATCATACTGACAGGTTTTTTTTTCAATACTAATTCAAAACCATCAAATACTAACTCAAACCCATCGAATACTAATTCACTCCTTTTTTATAATATTGTTCCTATATATTTGTATAGAAAATAAAATCAAACTATTGTGAAAAATAAATACTACATATTATTCCTTTTTTTATGGGTAGTTCAATTTGCGTTCAGTCAAACTCAATCCACTTCAATTGATAGTTTAAAACGAATTCTTCCTTATTCTAAAAATGATACTGCTAGGGTAAATCTATACAATACCATTGCGGATAAATACAAAGAATTAAATCCAGATTCTACAACTTTTTACGCTACAAAAGCAACTCTATTATCTCAAAAAGTAAATTACAATTTTGGGTTGGCCAATTCCTATATCAATAGCGGAAATTCAAATATTATTTTAGGGAATTATAAAAATGCTAATCAATATTTTGCAAAAGCACAACGCTGTTTTGAAAAACTTTTAGAGTCTAACTCAGAAATTGAAACTAAACGTCTAAAAAATGGTTTAGCAAGAGCATTTGCTAGTCAAGGTGTTGTTTTTTCGCAAGAAAGCAATTATTATATGGCATTAGAAATGTATCAAAAAGCATTGAAATTATATCTAGAAATTGGTCAAATACAAAATATTTCAAAAGCTTATAACAATATTGGAATTGTATATAAATCACAACAAAAAAATGATGAAGCTTTAAATTATTTCAAAAAAGCATTGCAAATACAGCAAGAAATAGGAGAACAATCGGTAGCGGTGACCTTAACCAACATTGGTGTAATTTATGCTGAAAAAGGAAATAAACTAGAAGCTTTAAAATATTATGACATTGCAAAAAAAGCATTTGAGAATATTGATAATAAAAGAGGTTTTGCACTTCTGAACAATTATTATGGTGATTATTTTAGAAATGAGAAAGATTATAAAAATGCCACATTATACTATAACGAAGCATTAAAAATATATGAAACCTTGCAAAACAAATTTGGTGCATCTCTGGCATTATACAATTTAGGGCAACTCAATACTGAACAAAAAAAATATGATGAAGCAATTGCTTTGACTACAAAATCATTAGATTATGCAAAACAAATTGGGATTTTGGATCAAATATATCATTCAGAAAAATTGTTGAGTGAATTATATGGATACAAAAATAATGCTCAATTATCTTTTCTACATTACAGAAATTATGTTGATGCTCGGGATAGTATTACCAATCAAGAAAACAATAAGAAAATATTGCGTTCTGAAATGGAATCAGAGTATAAAAGAAAAGCAGAAGTATTGTCTGAAAAAACAAAACAACAAACTCAATTTGCTATTTTTTCTGTCATTGGATTTTTTCTGTTAGCAGGTTTGATTTTTGTAACTTATAACAGAATGCAAGTCAAAAAAAGATTAACACTTCAAAAAGAAGTTGCAGAATATGAGCAAAAAGCGCTGCATTTGCAGATGAATCCTCATTTTGTTTTTAATTGTTTAGGATCAATTTCTAGTTTTATTGTTCAGAACGGAACTGATTCGGCTTTGAAATATTTGGCAAAATTTTCAAAATTAATGCGATTGACTTTAGAATATTCTAAAGGTGCTTTAATTCCTATTGATAAAGAAATAGAAAGTTTGCAAAATTATCTTGAATTAGAACAATTGCGATTTCATAATAAATTTGAGTTCTCTATTCATTCCTCAGATAAAGTTGAATTTAATATGGGAATTCCACCTCTGTTGATTCAGCCTTTTGTAGAAAATGCCATTCTACATGGTATGGTTCCTAAGGAAGGTAACGGAAAAATCGAAATTAATTTTGATGTTCAAAACGGGCAATTTATTTGCAGCATTACTGATGACGGAATTGGGTTTACCGAATCAAAACTTCTAAAAGAAAACTCGGTAAAAGCACACCAATCTATGGCTCTTGAAATTACAAAAAAACGATTAGAGATTATGGAAGCAACAACTTCAAAATCGGCTCAAATAGAAATTCAAGAATTAAAAAACACGACTGATAATAAGGGTACAAAAGTAATTTTACGATTACCAATTCAATATATAACATAGTCGAAAGTTGAAAAGTCGAAAGTCATAAAATAGATATACAATTTTGACATTTGACAATAAGACATTTGACATTAAGACATAAATATGATCACAGCACTACTTATAGACGACGACAAACATTTGAGAGAAGGACTTAAAGCCCTTTTAGCTCGCTATACCAATGACATTCATATTATTGGTGAAGCAGAAAGTGTTAAAACCGGAATTCTTGCTATTGAGAAATTGCAACCTCAAGTTGTTTTTCTTGATATTCATTTGAGTGACGGAACTGGATTTGATATTTTGGAGCAATTAAAAAAAGCAAACGGAAAAATAGCTTCTCATATTGTTTTTATCACTGCTCATGAAAAATATGCGGTCAAGGCTTTCAAATTTAGTGCTTTAGATTTTATTTTAAAACCCATTGATCCTGAAGAATTGCAAGAAACAATGGCAAAGATTAAAGCAGTTGCCAATTCGACAAAATCATTTGATCATATCGATTTGTTGTTAGAAAATATTCGAAAGAAAGTAGATAATTTCAAAAGAATTGCCTTGTCAACCAATGACGGGATTCATCTTTTTGAGATATCAGATATCATACGACTGGAAGCAAAAGGAAGTTACACCGAGTTTTTTATTAAAAATCAAAAACCTATTTTAATTTCGAAAACACTCAAAGAATACGAAGAAATGCTAACAGAACAGGGATTTGAACGAATACATCAATCGCATCTTATTAATCTTTCGTTTCTAAAATCGTATATAAAAACCGATGGTGGTTATGTGATTATGGCAGACAATACCAATATTCCGATTGCTCAGAGCAAAAGAGAGAAATTACAAGAATTGATAAAATCATTATAAAAAAGCTATTATGAAACCAACTATAAAAGATTGCCAAAGTATCAAGAACCAATTAGAAAATAACATACAACACTCAAATACTATAATTATGAAAAAACTACTATTGTTATTACTGCTATTTACTGGGATGGTGAATGCACAAGCACCAATTATTAATACTCCACAAAATCTTCATATTTGTGATTTTGATAATGATGGAGTAGAATTTTATTATATATTTGATTTAGCACCAACTGTCTTAGGAAGTTTAAATCCTAATTTATATGCCGTTAATTTTTATCGAGATTCATTATATGAAAATCAAATAGCTTCAGGTGTTGATTCGTATTTATTTTCATCAATTATATATATTAAAGTAACAGAAATTGCCAATCAAACAAATATTGCTTACACTCAAATGAATGTAATACTTGACCCAACGCCAGTTGTTGGAACAGCTCTAAATCTTACACAGGTAGATATACCTTATGATCATTTTTCAACATTTGATTTAACATCACAATCTGCTACAATCTTGAATGGTTTACAAGATGTTGCTATAACTTATTATCCAAGTGTAATTGATGCTCAAAATTCTGAAAATGAAATTCTCAACTCGTCAAATTATACAAATTTAGAAAACTATCAGACTATTTGCGCAAAGGTTACCAACACAATAACGGGTTGTTATAGTTTGTCTAAATTTAAATTAATGGTAACTAATCCTGATATTCTTTATATACCTGACCCTGTTTTTAGAAGTAAAGTATTAAGTGGTAATTCCAATAATGAATTTGGTATGACTATGCCTAACGATGCCAATTCTGATGGTGAAATTCAAATTTCTGAGGCAGAGCAAATTACTCTTTTATATTTAGGAAATGATGACTATTTGTATCCAAATAATGCAATTTACGATTTAACAGGTTTAGAGGCATTTACCAATTTAAAATTACTTACTTGTGGTGGAAACCGTGTTTCATCTACAACTTTAAATATTGGAAATTTAATACATCTTGAAGCACTATATTGCGATAGAGTTGGATATTGGGGAGAATTAACAACTCTAGATGTGACAAATTTAGTTAATTTAAAGATTTTAAGTTGTTCTCAAAATAACATCTCCTACTTAAATCTTGCTGCATTAACTAATCTTGATTACTTAAATGTTGGCTTTAATCCGTTTTCAATGAACTTAAATCAATTGACAAATTTGCAAGGATTGGATTGTTCAGGAACTGGTATTAGCACTTTAGATGTTAGTGGATTAGTAAATTTAAATACTTTAAGATGTACCAATAATAATTTGAGTTCTTTATCAATAAATAATCTCACAAACCTTACAACGTTGGCTTGTTTTACTAATACCTTGACAACTTTGGATGTAAGTGCACTTACTAATCTCACACATTTTGAATGTTATGCTAATCAAATAACAACTTTAGATGTGAGTAATTTAATTAATTTAACTTATTTTGATTGTGCCTTTAATCCAATTACATCATTAGACGTGAGTGGTATGTCAAATTTAGAAAATTTTGTTTGCGCAGGCAGTCAACTATCAACTTTAGATATAAGTAATTGTATACATTTGGATAATGTTTACTGTGGTCAAAATAATCAATTATCTACACTATTTGCCAAAAATGGTAAAAATGAAAACATTCAATTTAGTGAATGTCCTAATTTACAATACATTTGTGCTGACGACTTTCAAATAGCTAGTTTACAAGCAACGTCAAATCCAAATGTAATGATAAGTACCTATTGTACTTTTGTTCCTGGTGGAAATTATAACAAAGTTACAGGGCTAGTTAAATATGATTATAACAATAACGGCTGTGATACAAATCAATATACGATTCCAAATAATGTTAGATTAAACATTTCAGATGGTACAATTTCAAGTAGCACTTTTTTGAATTCTACAGGAATTTATAATTTATATACAGGAATTGGTGATTACACATTAACAACAAGTTTAGAAAATCCTAATTATTATAATATTACACCAACAACTACTAATCATAACTTTACAGCTTTAGATAGTTCTATTGCAACACAAAATTTTTGCCTCACACCAAACGGAGTTCATCCCGATGTAGAAGTTGTATTATCACCAGAAGAAATAGCACGTCCAGGTTTTGATGCAAAATATAAATTAATTTTTAAAAATAAAGGAAACCAAACGTTGTCAGGAAACGTCAATCTTACTTTTGATGATAATAGGACAGATTTTGTTTCGGCATTGCCAAGTGTCAATTTGCAAGCAACAAGTTCATTAACTTGGAATTATAGTAATCTATTACCTTTTGAAACCAGAATTATCAATCTAGTTCTGAATATCAATTCACCAATGGAAACACCAGCAGTAAATTCGGGAGATATTCTAAATTTTTCATCTTCTGTAAATCCTATTGCTGGAGATGAATTGCCAGATGATAATACTTTTGAATTGCATCAAACGGTAGTAAACTCTTTAGATCCAAACGATATTGTATGTCTTGAAGGTAATCAAGTTGCTACAGAAAGAATCGGTGAGTATTTGCATTATCTTGTTCGATTTGAAAATACAGGTACGGCAAGTGCAGTGAATATTGTAGTAAAAGATATTATTGACACTACAAAATTTGATATCAATACCTTACAAGTAATTAGTGCTTCGGCTGATGAAAGAACAGTCATAACTGGTAATGTGGTAGAGTTTATTTTCGAAAATATAAATCTAGAACGCAATTCTGGCAATCCTCCAGTAGGTGGTCATGGCGATGTATTATTTAAAATTAAAACAAAAGATAATTTGAATACAGGTGATATGGTGATTAATAATGCAAATATTTATTTTGATTACAATTTCCCGATACTTACCAATGATGCCGAAACTACTTTTGCAACATTAAGAAATTCAGGATTTACAAAAGATGAAAGTATTACCGTTTATCCAAATCCTACAACTTCAAGAATAAATATAGCTGCAAATTCTGATATCAAATCGATAGCTTTATATGATGTTCAAGGCAGAGTATTAGAAACTATTTTGGGCAATACCAAATTTATAGATATTACAGATAAAGCTAATGGAGTTTATTTCTTAAAAATTTCAACCAATAAAGGAAGTAAAGTTGAGAAAGTGATGAAAGAATAGTTTTTAAAAAATAGAATACTTAACCCTCAAGATTTCAGAATCATTGAGGGTTTTTTTTATTATAAAATCAAATTCTCGTTCAAAACCATCATTTACTCATTCAAAACCATCGTTTCCTCATTGATTACTTTTTAAGAATAAGGAAATAGTATATTTGTTATTCAATTTGAGAAAAATGAAAACACCAATTTTTATACTCGTATTTTTAAGTTGTTTTACTTTGGTACAATCACAAACCAAAGCAATAGACAGTTTGAATTTAGTTTTGCAACATTCAAAAAACGATATCGAAAAAGCACAAATATTCAATGCAATTGCTAACGAATATAAATACACCGATCCAACTAAGATGATTCAGTTTGCAAACAAAGCTTTGCAAATTGCCCATAAAATTCAATATACAATTGAAGTTGGAAATGCAGAATTGAATCTCGGAAACGCAAACATCATTTTAGGAAATTATCCTCAAGCCTTACAGAATTTTGCATCTGCACAAAGTATTTTCGAAAATGAATCGCAAACCAGCGATAAAAATAGCCTTGAAATTCAAAAAGGATTGGCAAAAGCGTACGGAAGTATCGGAATTGTTTTTGCCGAACAAAGCAATTATGCCAAAGCCTTGCAATATCATTTGAAAGCTGTAAAAATCTATGAAACAATAAAAGAGGACAAAAAAGCAGCACAGGTTTATAACAATATTGGTGTGGCCTATCAATCTCAAGGTGAAGATTTTAAAGCCTTAGACTATTTTCTAAAAGCTCAAAAAATTCAAGAAAAGGGAAATGATTCTAATGTAAGTATTACACTTACCAATATTGCCAATTGTTATTTGAAACAAAAAAGCAACGATAAAGCTTTAGAATATTACAGCAAAGCAAAATCTATTCTTGATAAAAATCCTGATACACGTGCTTTGGGAGAATGGCATAATAATATGGGATTGTATTATTCGGCTATCAAAAATCCAGCAAAAGCAATAGAGAGTTGGACAATTGCTATTGAAACTTTCAAAAAAATTGAGGATAAATTCGGCGTAGCCAACACGTATCTCTATTTAGGTCAATTGTATTTAGATCAAAAAAACTCTTCAGCGGCTTTGTCTAATGCAAATAATGGTTTAAAATTAGCCAAAGAATTGGGTGTTATAGAACAAATTGCAGTTGCCGAAAAATTGTTGAGTGCTATTTATGATCAACAAAACAATCCGATGCAATCATTGCAACATTTTAAATTATACAATCAAGCTAAAGACAGTTTAACCAATGCTTCTGCCATTCGTAAAAGTGTTGAATCAGCAATGAATTTTGAATTCGAGAAACGAGAAGTGCTTCAAAAAGCAGCATTAGAAAAAAAGGATTTATTACTTAAAGAACAATCCAAACAAAACAAAATGGAATTGTTTTTTGCAGGATTATTTGCCTTAATGTTAGCCGGAATTGGTTTTCTATTTTATAACAGAATGCAACTCAAAAAAACATTAACGCTTCAAAAAGAATTGGCAGAATACGAACAGAAAGCCTTGCATTTGCAAATGAATCCGCATTTTGTATTCAATTGTTTGGGATCAATTTCGAGTTTTATTGTTCAAAACGGAACCCATTCTGCAGTGAAATATTTAGCCAAATTTTCTAAACTAATGCGATTAACACTCGAATATTCAAAACAATCATTAATTCCGATTGATAAAGAAATTCAAAGTCTAGAAAATTACCTCGAATTAGAACAATTACGATTCAATCATAAATTCAATTTTACCATTACAAAAGATAAAACGATAGAAGACGATGTAGCGCTTCCGCCATTATTATTGCAACCTTTCGTAGAAAACGCCATCATACACGGAGTAATTCCAAGCAAAGAAATAGGAACAATAGCCATTCATTTTTCGTTACAAAATGAAAGTCTGGTTTGTATCATTCAAGATTCAGGAATTGGTTTTAATACATCCAAAACAATAAAAGAAAATTCGGTTTCGGTACACCAATCTATGGCATTGGATATCACCAAGAAAAGATTGCAAATGATTGCTGCTTCAACTTCTAAAAAAGCGGAAGTAATAATCGAAGAATTAAAAGACGATCATAAAGGTACAAAAGTTACCCTTCAATTGCCTTTGCAATATATTTCGAAACAAACCAATACACAACTTCAAACTACAAGCAACTAAAATGATAACAGCAGTAATAATAGACGACGATACCAACTTACGCAACGGATTGAGAGAATTGCTGTCATTCTATGCGCCAGATATAAAAATTATTGGCGAAGCCGAAGATGTAGCTTCTGGAGTAGAAGTTATAGATATGCTAAAACCACAAGTAGTTTTTCTAGACATACAGCTTCACGACGGAACAGGTTTTGATGTTTTAGAAAAAATTGCGCAGAAAAACGGAAAAACAACTTCGCATATTGTTTTTATTACCGCACACGAAGAGTATGCTATAAAAGCCTTTCGATTTAGTGCTTTAGATTTTCTCTTAAAACCTGTAGATCCAGACGAATTAGAAAATGTGATTGGTAAAATAAAAAAGGTTTTAGAAAAAAACGACAGTTATGCTCATATTGATTTATTGCTGGAAAATATCAGAAAAAAAGTAGATAATTTCAAAAGAATTGCACTCACAACAGCCGATGGAATTCACCTGTATGAAGTGAGTGATATTATTAGATGCGAAGGTGAGGATAATTACACAACGTTTTTTATCAAAAATAATATTCCGGTTATTATTTCTAAAACGCTCAAAGAATATGAAGATTTATTGTCAGAATATGGATTTGAGCGCATACACCAAAAACATTTAATCAATTTGGCGTATCTCAAATCCTATGTCAAGAAAGACGGAGGTTTTGTGGTTATGGCAGACAATGCCCAACTTCCTATTTCGGCTCGAAAAAAAGAACGCTTGCAAGAATTGATAAAATCATTATAAAAAACAACAAAACAACAACAATTATAAAACCAATACCAATGAAAAAACTAGTCTACCTTTTGATACTAATTTCTGGCATTTGTAATGCACAGATTGTGAATATTCCTGATGCGAATTTTAAGGCGAAGTTGTTAGAGTCTGACCCTACAAATACCATTGCTTATGCATTTGGGAATGGAGGATATATAAAAATTGATGCTAATGATGATGGTGAAATACAGTTGTCAGAAGTATCAATTATTACAACTTTAAAAATTACAGATTCTCAAGTTTCAGATTTAACAGGTATAGAAAACTTTATTAACTTAAAAACTTTAAGTTGCTTTAATAACACTATTAACAATTTTAATGTAAATGGTCTGAGTTCACTTTCAAGTATTATGGTTAATAGTAATGATTCATTAAATACTATTTTTAATTTTTCAAATTTACCTTCATTAACTTCTTTTAGTTTTAACTATTCAAATATTACTTCTTTAACTATAAATAATTTACCAAACATTACTGGTGTATCTTGTTTTAATAATAATAATATGACAGATTTGAATTTAATACAACTTTCATCATTAAATAGAATAGATGCTGATGAATGTAATGTTTCTAATTTATCTATTACAAACTCTCCATTAATAACATATTTAAGCATCCAAAATTCAAATTTAAGTTCAATAATAATAAATAGTTTTCCATTATTGAAAACGTTACGGATTAGTGGGAATCTCATAATAGATACTTCTGGATTTTTAAATTTAAATAATCTTGAAGAATTAAATATTCAAGGAAACCAAATTACCAATCTTATTTTACCATCTTTACCCTCTTTAAAATATTTATATTGTGGTACTAATAATATTTCTACAATAAATTTAACAGCATTGACAAATCTAAAAGGCCTTATTTTAGGATTTAATAATTTGACAATATTAGACGTTTCTAATAATATTTTGCTTGAGAGTTTAATATGTAATTCAAATCAATTAACTGAATTAAATTTTTCTCAAAATATAAATCTAGTTTATTTAGCTTGCAGTAATAATCTACTTACTAATATAAACATTAAAAATGGTTCAAATGAAACAGTTTCTTTAGATGGCAATCCCAATCTTGAATTTATATGCGCCGATGAATTGCAAATCCCTAACATATTACAACAATATCCAAATTTAAATGGTCATATAAGTTCTTACTGTTCCTTCACTCCAGGCGGAAACTACAACACTATAACAGGAAATTTAAAATACGATATAAATAATAATGGTTGTGATGTCAATGATGTAGTGCAGCCCAACATTAGAATGAATATTACAGAACCCAATGCATCTGGTGCAAGTTTTACAAACATTTCTGGGAATTATGCATTCTATACCCAAGCAGGAACTTTTACTTTAACTCCAGATGTAGAAAACCCAACTTGGTTTAACTTCTTGCCAAATACTGCAGATATTGTTTTTGCAGATAATAATAACAATGTTGCAACACAGGATTTTTGCGTTGCTGCCAATGGGTTTCATCCCGATATAGAAGTAGTGATTTCGCCAATTTCTCCAGCACGACCAGGATTTGATGCAGTTTA
>JAYTIV010000084.1:0-29565 GCA_043731625.1 Flavobacterium sp.
GTAGTTGTATTAGTAAAAAAAGATGGTTTGTAGTAAAAAATTACTTCTTTTTAGTAAAATTTTACGGTTTTATATCAAAATAAAATTAAAAACAATTACTTTAGCAATTATATAAGAAATTAATAATTATAAGCCAAAGCATAACATATGGATACTTTACAAAAAAGCGGCATAAAAATTGGTGATAAATTAAGAAAGTTAAGAATGGAAAAAGGGTATAAGCAGGAATATTTGGCAGAGGTTTTAGAAATATCACAAAAAACTTATTCTAATATGGAAAATGACAAATCGTCTATTTCTATAGACACACTCAAAAAAATAGCAGAAGAATACAAAATCGATTTGATAGAATTGTTATCAGACGATAAAGTGGTTGTGCAACATAATAATTCTCATGACACAAGTACATTTAACGGTATTTTTATCAATCATCTTTCTGAGGAACTCTTAAATCAGATGAAAGAACGAATAGAAGATTTGAAAAAAATGATAGATGAAAAAGATAAAAGGATAGAAATACTTGAAAATAGATTAAATAATTAATATTTTATTTAGATATTTTCACTCTCCTTTTTCAGCCAATTTTCGTTCTAACTCAGCTTGAAACTCTTCCATCACTGGTTTTACAGTGCTTTCTGGCAAATCGGCAATTCTAATGTACATCAAACCATCAATAGCATTATTAAACATTGGGTCAACATTAAAAGCTACAACACGAGCGTTTTGCTTGATGTATTTTTTTATTAATACAGGCAAACGCAAATTTCCGGGTTCGATTTCGTCAATAATTTTATCAAATTTTACCAAATCGGCTTCGGCTTCATCAAAAATAAAATCCTTATCGGCATCTTTAAGTTTGACTTTAAATTCTTTCTTCGGATAAATATATTGTGCAATATAAGGATCATAATAATGTGATTTCATAAACTCAATCATCAACGATTTTGAAAAATCTGTAAATTGATTGCTGATACTCACGCCACCAATCAAGAAATTATGTTCTGGATGACGCAAGGTTGTATGCACAATACCTTTCCAAAGTAAGAACAAAGGCATTGGTTTGAGTTGGTATTCTTTGGTGATAAAAGCACGTCCCATTTCTATAGACTTGCTCATCATATCGTATAATTCTGGTTCAAAACGAAACAATTCTTGAAGATAAAAACCATCAATACCATATTTAGAAAAAATCTCAGAACCCAATCCCATTCTATAAGCACCAGCTATTTTTTGCGCTTCATTATCCCATAAAAACAAGTGATGGTAATATTGGTCATACTTGTCTAAATCGATAGAATTATTGGTTCCTTCGCCAACTTCTCTAAATGTTATTTCTCGCAAACGGCCAATTTCATGAAGAATATTCGGAATTTTATCAGCTTCTGTAAAAAACACTTCATAGTTTTTACTATGTGTCAAACGGCAATCGGTTTCTCTCAAAGAGTCTATTTCGGCAATTATTTTATCATGATTTGCTGCAGTAACAATTTGTTTCGGACTTTTTGGAAGTTTCGGAAGTTTTAAATTATTTAAATTTTCGGCCGAAAGAAAGTTGACATCTTTTTCGAAAGAATTTGCCAACATATAGGTTTTTTTTCTCAAAAACTCTGAGTATTCTTCAATCGAAGTATATTCGTTTTGTTCTGCAACCGAAATGGGTTTTCCGACACGAACTTTAATAATACGGTCTTTTTGAGTCAACAATTCCGAAGGTAATTTGGCAGTTCTCAACGTAGGATTTAGTTTAGAAAGCAAATAAAACAATCGGCTGTTTTTGGCATGAAAATAAATAGGAACAACTGGAACTTGAGCTTTTCGAATAACTTTTATGGCACCTTCTTCCCAAGCTTTATCAACTACAAGTTTTCCATCTTTATAGGTAGAAACTTCTCCGGCAGGAAACATTCCGAGTGGTTTTCCGTCACTCAAATGACGCAATGTTTCTTTGATTCCCAATACACTAGACTTAGCATCCTTATGATTTTCAAAAGGATTAACTGGCATAATATAAGGTTTCATTGGGTCAATGCGATGCAATAGAAAATTGGCAATAATCTTGAAGTTGGGTTCTCTTTCGAGCATTAATTTCAGGAGTAAAATACCATCAATTCCACCAAGCGGATGATTAGAAATGGTAATATAGGCACCATCTTTTGGCAAACGTTTCAAATCTTCTTCTGGGATTTCAAATTTTATCTGAAATTCATCCAATATAGCATTCAGAAACTCCAAATCTTTAAGATGTTTGTTCCTGTCGTAAATTTTATTGAGAGTAGAAATCTTAAGTACTTTCATTAAAAGCCAACCCGAGAAAGTTCCGAAAACTCCGTATTTATTTGCGTTTATTGCTTTTGCAACTTCTTTGGCGGTTACTAAACCCATTTATTGTTTGTTATTTTGA
Organism: Flavobacterium sp.; assembly: GCA_043731625.1. GTDB lineage: Bacteria > Bacteroidota > Bacteroidia > Flavobacteriales > Flavobacteriaceae > Flavobacterium. Next base: position 2,402 of record JAYTIV010000084.1, read on the forward strand.
CCTCGAAACAAAGATAGCAAAAAAGTCGATTTTCTTTTGTTTTTAGTAATTATACTTTACACTTTTTTACTACTTTTGAAAGACAAAACTTTACACACTTCTATGAGAATTATTTCCTATAATGTAAACGGAATTAGAGCTGCCATTTCAAAAGGTTTTATAGAATGGTTGCAACAAGCAAATCCAGATGTGATTTGTCTTCAAGAAATAAAAGCAACACCAGAACAAATTCCGTTACTTGACTTTGAATTAGCAGGTTATCCGTATCATTTTTGGTTTCCTGCCACCAAAAAAGGATATAGTGGTGTGGCAATTTTGTCAAAAATAAAACCAAAAAATGTGGTTTTTGGTGCCGGAATTGAACACATGGATTTTGAAGGAAGAATTATCAGAGTAGATTTTGAAGAATTATCTGTAATGAGTTTGTATTTGCCTTCAGGAACCAATATTGATAGATTAGACCATAAATTTATGTTTATGGATGATTTTCAAAACTACATAAATGAGCTAAAAAAAGAGATTCCAAACCTAGTAATTTGTGGTGATTATAATATTTGTCACGAAGCTATTGATATTCACGATCCAGTTCGAAACAAAACAGTATCTGGATTTTTACCTCAAGAAAGAGCTTGGCTTGATTGTTTTATGAAAACAGGATTTATTGATAGTTTTCGTTTTTTAAACAAAGAACCAGATAATTATACATGGTGGAGTTATCGTGCCGGAGCAAGAGGCAATAACAAAGGTTGGCGTATCGATTATTGTTTGGTAAGTGAAACTTTAAAAAATAAAATTAAAAGAGCCGTTATTTTGCCAGAAGCCAAACATTCTGACCATTGCCCAACATTGGTAGAGATTGAATAGTTACAATAATCCCCAAATAAAATCCAAACCTTAAACAACAAAAAATGATTAAAAAAATTTCTACTGCTTTACTAATTTTAGCCCTTACAACATCGTGTGTTTCTAAAAAAATGTACACCGATTTAGAAAATAAATTCACCGATTTAAAAAAGGAAAACCGTCGTTTATTAGACGAAAGTGATGATTGTGCTAAAGCCAAAACCGACTTAGAATTGGCTTATGATGCATTAAAAAATGAGTTGAGCACAACTAGAACCGAAAGAGATAAATTGCTCTCAGATTTTACAGCTGCCGATAAAAACTTAAAAACCTTGCAATCATCTTATTCCGCTTTAGAAAAAAACAGTGATGATGCGTTGCAAACCAATATGAATAAAAATCGCGAGTTATTGGCACAATTAGAAGCCAAAGAAAAAGCATTAGCAACAGAACAAGCACGATTGAACAAACTCAAAACAGATTTGCAAGCCAATTCACAACGATTGGCAGAACTAGAAAGTTTGATGGCTGCCAAAGATGCTAGTATGAAAAAACTAAAAGAAACACTCTCTAAAGCGCTCAATAGTTTTGAAGGCAAAGGCTTGACTGTGCAACAAAAAAACGGAAAAGTTTATGTATCTATGGAGAATAAACTTTTGTTTAGTTCAGGAAGTTGGGCAGTTGGTGCAGAAGGCAGAAGAGCGGTTGTAGAAGTAGGAAAAGTTTTGGGTGCCAATCCAGATATTGCAGTGCTCATAGAAGGACATACCGATGATGATGCCTATGGTGGTTCTGGACCAATTGCAGACAATTGGGATTTATCTACCAAAAGAGCTACAGCAATTGTTAGTATTCTGGGTGAAAACAAAAGCATCAGCAAACAAAATCTAACTGCCGCTGGACGAAGCGAATATGCGCCATTAATGAGTAATGACACTCCTGAAGGTAAAGCTAAAAACCGTAGAATTGAAATTATTTTAACTCCAAAACTCGACGAAATTTCTAAAATGTTGAATGAGTTGTAACTTGAAATTTTTATTAAAGATAAATAAGGGTTCAGATAATTTCTGAACCTTTTTTGGTTTTAGATTTCTAGGATGATTTTTTTAATTTGCTTGGTTTGGGATGAATAAAATAGTCAGAAACAATTTTATTTTAATAAATGAGGCGCGTTTTCAACAATAAATTTATTTAATGAGGAGGCATTTTCAGCACTAAATATACCGCCAACAATTAAATCTCCAAATTTTCCTTTAACAATTTCTCCCCAATTCTTTTTATTTAAAAATAAAATTAGTTCTTTTAATTCTTGAATTTCGTCAAAAATGATTTGATTACCATATTCTTGTTTTGACAAAACTTCATCAAATTTCGAATTAATATTTGTTATTTCATTTCTCGAATAATAATCATTTTCATTTTTAGTTTTACTTTCATAAATATACCATTCTAACAATTCTACAAAAGGTTTGAAAAATTTTTCTATTAAACATTGAAAACTCTTATTATAATCTCCTTTTCCTTCATCATACCATTCAGGAGGTGTATTAAGATAATGTCTGGCATATTTAACTTCAACTTTAAATAAATTTTGAATGATAAAATAACCAAAAGCCCCTTGATTTTGTCTATTTTTTAATTTACTTTTTACTAATTCAACTTTACCATAATCAGGTGATATAAAATATTGAGGTTTAATATTTACTGACAGTGGAATATCATTTTTTATTAAAATAAAATCTTCTTCAATTCTATCTAAAATTCTTTTTGAAATTGGTTGCTCGTGAAGAAAATTAAAAAATTGAGTGATTTTATCTTGAGAATATTGAAAATCTGAATAATAAATGTCAGAAGCAAAAGAATTGATTTTTTGTTCAATTTCGTTTAAATTTAATGTTCTCATAAAATTCTATTTAATTTATATCATTACTAATTCCAGTAAAAGTTCTAAAATTATTTAAGGCAAAACAAACTCGTCCTCTAACAATACTAGGGTTTATTTTGATTCTTTTAGCAAAAGCAATAATAGCTTCGTCGTGGTTATTATAAGCCAAATTCTTTTTAAATTGGTTCCAATCTTCGTCTTTTATCAATCCGTTTTGAGCAAAACTGTTGGCTTGTTTCTCTTCGGGTGAATTGCGGTAGTCTTCGGCCTCGTTTTTAAAATCTAAATCAATAAACTCGGCTTGGTTGTTATTGATTAAGTGCTCGTAAATGTGTCCCAATTCGTGAAATAAAGTAAAGGCAAAATTGTCCATTCTGCTATGGCGTAAAGTCATTCCAATAGCAGGATTTCCGTTACTCCAAAACGAAACACCATCAACAGGTGTCTTTTCTCCTTTGGTTTGATAGACTAATTTAATACCGTTTTCGTTTAAAATATTTTGAGCATTATTTAATACATTCTTATTTTCTAAAAACACATTTCTTAATTTTTCAATCAACATTTCTTTATTTTCATTATCAAAAGGTACAATGGATAATGATGCCGCTTTATATTGAACCAGTTTCACCCAACCCATAATATTGATAACATCGGTTTTTAATTTTGTCGATTTTTTAAATCTAGCATAATTATGTTGTACGCTCATAGTTGCTAGTTGGTCTAAATTGGCAACACCATATATTTCTTTTATTTTATGAATATCTTGCGCTGGGTTTCCAGAAATTATTTGTTCTTTCTTGTAAAAAGAAACCGGAATGAATGCTTTTGCTACATTCCAAATTTCTATTGCCTCTAGCTGTTCTTTGTTTTTTGCTTCAATTCGGGCTTTGTCTAAATCATAATTTTTTTGAGCTTCCATCCAAAAATCGGCATCAATTCCTAACGCTTTTTCTAGTAATAATGCTAAATCTGCGTTGATGTTTCTTTTGCCTTTTATAATTTCGTTTAGTTGGCTTCGCTTTAAATCAATAAGTTTAGCAAAATCAATTTGAGAATATTCATTTGCTTCTATTTCGTCTGCAAGGATAAAACCTGGATGTGTTGCAAAAGCTGGAACTAGATTTTTTGTTGTCATCTTTTTTGTTTTTTTAATTTTCGTAATGTTTACTCAATTCTTCGATTTCTAATACGTCAATTTTTAATTCATCTGGAGAAGAAGCAACTTCATTAAAAAGAATTCGATATTGTTTGTTGACATAAACTGCACTTACACCATTAAGGTTGCCAATTTTCTTTTCGTAATGTAAACTTTTAATTTGATACAATTGTTCTATACGAGTAATACCCTTTAATGTAGTGATTGTTTTAATGTATTGCTTTACCAATTGCGGATTGGATTTATATTCTTTATAAGGTTTTGCGTTACCTTGATAAAGGTCTGAAAGGTATTCTTTTTGAAATTTTATCTCCATAATTGATTTAGCAAAGATATATAAATTTAATTATTGTTCACAAATATGTGAACAAATTAAAATAATAATTTTTTCAATGATTTGCTAATTTAACATTTCTAAAACTCTCATTCAATTTTAGTTATTAACAAAAAACCATCCACGATTTAAAAAAATTCACAAGTTGTAACATCAAATTTTGATTAAAAATAAAAAAGGGTTCAGATAATTTCTGAACCTTTTTTGGTTTTATATTAACATAGTTCCTTTGTATCTTTGCAACTTTAAACTTCAAAATGAACTACACAACACTGCCAAACACCGATACAAAAGTTAGTAAAATATGTCTTGGGACAATGACTTTTGGCGAACAAAATTCTGAAAATGATGCACATTCACAATTAGATTTTGCTGTAGAAAAAGGAATCAATTTTATAGACACCGCAGAAATGTATCCGATTGCAGCTCGTGAAGCAACTCTTGGCTTGACTGAAAAATATATCGGAACGTGGTTGGCTAAAAATAAAAACAGAGAAAATCTAGTTATAGCTACCAAAATTGCTGGTCCAAATCGCAATATGGAATACATTCGTAAACCATTAGATTTTTCTAAAAATAGTATTCATAAAGCGGTCGAAACTAGTTTGAAAAATCTACAAACCGATTATATCGATTTATATCAGTTGCATTGGCCAGAACGAAAAATGAATATGTTTGGACAACGTGGGTTTTCAATAGTTGAGGATTCCTGGCAAGACAATATCAATGAAGTTCTTGTAACTTTTGACGGTTTGATAAAAGAAGGAAAAATAAAACACATTGGGGTTTCAAACGAAGCACCTTGGGCAGTTATGCGATTTCTTCACGAAAGTGACAAGAACGGTTTGCCTAGAATTGTGACCATTCAAAATCCATATTCGCTCTTAAATCGTTTGTTTGAAGTAGGATTATCGGAAATATGTTACCGAGAAAATGTTGGATTATTAGCCTATTCACCACTAGGTTTTGGAGTACTTTCGGGTAAGCATTTACAAGGAATAGAAAGTAAATCTAGAATTGGTTTGTTTCCTCAATTTGTGAGATATATAAATCCAAATTGTAACAAAGCCACACAATTGTATAATGAATTAGCTTTAGATAATAGATTAACTTTAACCCAAATGGCTTTGGCGTTTGTACAACATCAAGAGTTTGTTTCGTCTACCATTATTGGGGCTACAACTTTAGAACAATTGGCAGAAAACATAGACACTCACAATATAATTTTGTCACCAGAAATAATTACAGAAATCAATAAAATTCAAGAATTAATTCCTAATCCTGCACCGTAATTAGTCAATAATTATCTTTGATTGATACAAATTTCCAGCTATGTCTTTTGCAGAAATTAGATATATTCCGTTTGCTAAAGAAGCAACATTTATTGAATTCTTAGTTTTGTTTTCTAAATTTTTAGTCAATAGTACTTTTCCAGAAACATCACAGATTTTCACCTCTGAAAGAATTGTGCCTGAATTGGTCTTGAAGAAAATTTCTGAATGAGCGGGATTTGGATAAAAACTGATACTATTTTTGTCAAAATTTGTCACACTCAAAGAAGAGTCTATAGTTCTGAAGATTTTCCCTGATGCACCACCCACATATAATTCGCCATTGATATCTTCTCCAAATGTGGTAATATTGTTTCCAGAAAAAGCGGTCGACCAAGTAATTGTTCCAGTACTATCTACCATTCCCACTTTGTTGTTGCAATAATCAGCGAAGAAATAATTTCCGACAAAATTAGGATAAAGTGAACCTCTATAAACATAACCGCCAGTTATTGAACAAGCGCCAGCAGAATGAGTATATTGAGCAATCGGAAAAGTATAAGTAATTGGCGCGGTACAAGTGGAGAAAACGCTATTGCCTTCGTAACATTTCCAACCAAAATTCAAGTTGTTTGGTAATGGATTTGTAATCTTATTGATTTCTTCAATTTGATATTGACCTACATCGGCAATCCACAAATCACCAGTTTCTTTATCAAACGAAAATTTCCAAGGATTTCTAACACCAACCGCCCAAATCTCATCATTTCCATCGATTCCTACATAAGGATTAGTTGGAGGAATTCCGTAGGGTGAAGCCGAATCGACATCTATTCGAAGCATTTTTCCTAGATTTTCATTGATGTTTTGTGCTCTATTTCCAGGGTCTTCAGCGCTTCCTCCATCACCCATACCAATATACAAATATCCATCTGGACCAAATTTGATACTACCACCATTATGATTTGAAAAAGGTTGATCTACAGTCAATATTATTGTTCTTGCTGGATCTGCTACGTCTGGATTTGCAGAAACAGAATATCTTGCAATAACTGTATTTCCAGCAGTATTGGTATAATTTAAATAGAAAAAACCATTTGTAGCATAATTTGGATGAAATGCCATGCCTAATAAACCGCGTTCGCCACCAGTAGAAATAGTAGCATTTGTCAAAGTTAAAAACGGAGTAGTATTGGTAACCCCATTTGGATTTAATACTTTGATAATACCTCCTTGTTGAACGATAAATAATCTTGCATCATTTACTGGATGAGTAATTTCTGTAGGGCTTGAAAATCCTGATGCAAAAACACTTAATCCAACGGTTTGAGAAAAAGAAACTAAAGATAAAAATGAGAAGAATAGCGTAAAGATAGTTTTCATAGTTTTCAATTTTTTAGAATAGTAAAGATACTGAAAATTAAATTAATTTTTATAAAGTTATAATTTTCAATTAAATATAAAAAAAACCTTCTGGTATAGAAGGCTTTTAAATGATTTATAAATTTCCAATATTTTTATCCTTTGGATATTTTACTTTATAACTTATTCGCACTTTTTTAGTTTCGTTGGGTTTTAAATCCAAATCCCAAGTGAGAATTCCGGTTTCGGTATTGATTTTTGCATTGTTACTTTCAACTAATTCTACTTCAATTTCTTTGTCTGGACTCAATGGATATTGGTCTTTTAACAAAAGTTGTACAGCTTCTTTTTTATTGTTTCGAATCGTAATATCAAAAGTAAAAGTTTGTTCTTTCTTTGAAGATAAAAATTTAGTTCCCGATTTATCAATTACTTTTTCACGTTTAATAGCAATTTTTTTATCTCTTCCCATACTCAAATTCAATGTGTCTGAAGTTTGATTCGGATTGATAAAAGTTTTACCAACATACATTCCTTCAAAAATAATATTAGCTTCACCTTGCAGTAAATTATATTTAGAATAATCTTTGATTTCGGACAATAAAAACGCTTCTTTTTCTACTCTTGGCGCAGCATAATACTTGTAGGTTGCTGGTAGTTTTATTTCTTTTAAGGCAACACTATGCGCTTTTCCGTTTGATAAAATGTCATATGGAATATCTATGTCAAACGAAATGTTGAGTTGGTTTTCTGTAACGTTTGCATCTATTGAAGAAACAGCATAACCTTCAGTTTCTTTATCTTTTTTTAAACCTTGAGCAGTAACTACAACTTCTTGTAAAGTATTTCGTTGATAGTCTCCTTCTCTGTATTGATTTTGATAAGCATATTGCAGCCACCAAGCACTCAAAATTGGCGCTTGATTGTTCTGGTTTGGGTTGCCACTTGACAATGTTAGTTTTACTTTCTTCCAATCAATTCCTGTGTTTTGAACCACTTGTGCTTTATACATCATATTGATTGGTGTTGCAATACTTTCTGCTCTCAAGTCATAAAATGGTGACCAAGAAGCATTGTTGGTAATATAGTTGATGTCAAAATCTACAGTTCCTGCCACTTCATTCATTACTTGTAGAATCAATTTTCCTTTCGAGGTTTTGTCTTCGTTTTTGGTATTGATTTCGAGTTTGTTTTTCAAATTTCCTAAAACCAAATTAAGTTTGTTAACTTTTTCTTCTAAAGCATCGTAAGCATTATTAACCTCAGTTCGTTTTAGTTTATAAAAGTCAAGCATTTTCATTAATTCATTTACATTCAAACCAGAGTTTACACCATAAACTTGTTGATTTTTATCTAATAATTCAATGGCTTTTGCTTCAGAATCTTTGGCATTGGTAATTTTTTGAATTTCTTTTTCAACTAGTTTAATACTATCTCGAACCGCTTTTATGGCTGGAGATTTTTCGTCAATTTCATATTCAGAAATGTAGTTGTTGGTAAATTGAACCGAAAGTACTGTTACGGTTGAAGGCGCACCAATTTGAACAGTGCTTTCATTCAAATAATCGGCAACATTTTTCACTACAATTTCGCTTGTTCCTTTCGGAAGAATTGCAGAAGTACTTTGCCCAATTTCGGCAGAATTGAAATATACCGTTGCTGTTTTTACTTTGGCAGTTGTAAAAATAGGTTTTTGAGCAAATGCTATTGCAGAAACCTGCAAAATGATTACTAGAAATAATTTTTTCATAACTTACAATTAGTGTTTATCTATAAGAGGATAAAAAAGATAAAAAGGTTGGAATTTGTTTTAATTTTTTTTGTTCTTATGGAAATTCTGTGAAACATTCTTTTTTTATTTAAACCATTAAGATAGTAAGGTTCATTAAAGCAATATAATCTTAACTAACCTTACTGTCTTAATGGTTTAAAATCAAATTTTAATTTTTTAAAAATGATTTTCCTCACAATTTCAAGTAAACCAAATTTTTATTTCAAATCTAATAATAATGTGTCAACTTGTTGTTTTTGAGACATATATTTTTTTTGCAAATCAGAATTTTCACCCATTCTATTATAATATTCAATGGCCTTGTTGGCAAAGAATTTTTTTTGAAAATTGGGCAATTCCGGAATTAAAGGAAATATTTTATGAAAAAGCATTTCATAATAGGCTTGCCATTCTCGTTCGTTTTTGTCTTCAATTTTATTTTCTTGCGTTTTTTGATTCACGTGAACCATTTCGTGAGCAAGAAGATTGAGCATCAAATCTAAAGAAAATTCAAAAGTATTTTCAGGAATTCTAATAATCTGAGGTTTGTTGAATTCTCCTTCGGTCGTCATCAGAATAAACTCAGGTTTTGCAGCTTCTCTTAATTCAAAACCTTTGAAATTTGGGTTTTCTAGACCATATTCTTTCACTAAAAAAAGTGCAGCATCTATAGTTTCTCCTATTTCAAAATAGGAATTTACAACCTGCAAAATTTCGGGATACGATTTCATCTATTAAAATTCAAATTCATCTATAGATGTTGAATCGGTTGCTTGAGGAACAATTTCTTTGATTTTGATAAACGATCTTGCTCTTCCTATAACCATAATTGGCAATTGATAAAGCGTATCTTCTGAAACAATAATACCTCTTCGCATCATACTGTTTTTGAGATAGCGTTCTCTGCTTAAGGCGCCAGATTTTAGATTACCTTGATCGTTAAACTGATACATAAATTTTTTAGGACTCGGAATAATATTTGCCAAAAACAGACATTCGTTTAAGGTAAGTTCAGCAGGTGTTTTTTGAAAATAAAACTGGGCAGCTTCGCCAATTCCGTATACATTTGGTCCCCATTCTATAATATTAAAATAGACTTCAAGCATACGTTCTTTGCTCACTATATGGTTATTCTCCATAATATAAACCAACAAAATTTCTTCCAATTTTCTGGAAACAGTTTTCTCGCGTTTCAAAAAAGTATTTTTTATCAATTGCATACTTATAGTACTTCCGCCACGGGTAAACTTTTTAGTTTTTAAATTTTTAACTATCGACATTTTGAAAGCTTCTGTAATAAAACCTCGATGTGAAAAGAAAGTAGGATCTTCTGTTGTAAGCACACATTTTTTTAAATATGGTGAAATTTGATTTAATGGAGTGTAATTTGGATTGCTTTGCCCGACAAAAATTGGTCGTTGCGGAATATCATTAATGATGGCACGATATTCAAATTCGCCATTAAGTTTACTCAAATTTGCTTCGCCGTATTTAAGAATTTTCAAGTTTTCTTTATGCAAATTACTATCAAAAATTACTCGATTAGGTTTGTTTTTATTGAAGACAAAATTCAAATTATAATCAAAATTACCTGTAGCTTCCATTCCTTTAAAATGAGTAAATAATCCATCGGGCAAAGAATTGATAAAATCCTGCGCTTTCATTTTTTTGATTTTTACTTTCAGCGTGTAAATTTTATCGGTTTCGTTATTATATGAAAGATAAGGATTGCATTTTGTTTGATTCAGCAATAATGTTGATGTACTGTCTACGGCAATAAAATGTTCTCCAAAAAGCAAATGATAATCAAAACGAGCTTTTTTAATAACCACATCTTTACTAGCAATTTTAGGGTGATTTACAGTGAAATTTGATATAGAAGTAAAACCATCAATGTGCAATTCATCACCATCCATATCTATATTATCAACATTCAATCGGATAGAATCAAAACTCGATTTTATATTGTAACGTTCGTCTAAATAAGGGACTTTTATTTTTCCGGTATCTAAATTAAAAAACCGAATATCAGTTTGTTTATTTCTAGGATCTGCAAATCCTTTTATTTTCCATCGTTGCGAAAAAGTATTGGTTTTTACTTCAATAGCAGATTCTAATTGTTTATCAACCAATTCCATTTTTTGAATATGCATAGAGGCTTTACTACCCATATCATCAAGTCTAAAAGTAAGATTGATGAGTTGCATATCGGTTGGAATCAAATTGAGTGATCTATTGAGAATATTATAAGCTAATTTTGCATAATTGGGTTTCTCGCCAGTATTAATGGTGTCTTTTTTTGGTAGAAAAGCTTTAAAATTCCAACCATTTTGGTTTTTGACAGTATTTACAAAACCATTTTTTACTTCTAATTTGGAAAGTTGAATATCACCAAGAAATAATTTCCAGAAATTTACTTGAGTTGTAATCTTTTCAATTCTAAAAAGGGTATCAGCTTTTTTGGGAACAAGCGTTACATCATTCAAAACTACACCAGAAAAACCTTCAAAAGCAGCTTTTTTAATGGTAAAATTACTATCGTAATCTCTTTCCATTTTGTGTTTGATTTCAACAATTGCTTTTTTTAGGATTGATTCCCTAAAAACAAAAACAGCAACTACTGCTATTACTATAAGTACGCCAAAAATTTTAGTGGAGAGTACTATTTTTTGTTTTGTGGTTCTCATATTTTTATTGTAAAAAAGTTTATCCAAACAATTCGCTGGCAACATCTTCAATCTTAGAGACTAAGCGTATCTTTATAAACGGATTTTTTACAGTTATCTTATTATATTTAGAAACAAAAATAGTTGAGAAACCTAATTTCTCCGCTTCTTGTATACGTTGGTCTACACGATTTACGGGACGAATTTCGCCAGAAAGACCTACTTCGCCAGCAAAACAATAACCTTCCTCAATAGGAATATCTTCGTTTGAGGATAAAATTGCTGCAACTACAGCCAAATCAATTGCTGGATCATCAATAGAAATTCCTCCAGTAATATTTAAGAAAACATCTTTTGTGCCTAATCTAAAACCAGCTCTTTTTTCTAAAACCGCCAAAATCATATTGAGTCTTTTAGCGTTATAACCAGTGGTGCTTCGTTGTGGTGTTCCGTATACTGCTGTTGAAACTAGAGCTTGAATTTCTATCATCAATGGACGCATACCTTCTAAAGTTGAAGCAATTGCAGTTCCAGAAAGGGTTGCGTCTTTATGCGAAATTAATATTTCAGAAGGATTAGATACTTCTCTCAAACCAGAACCTAGCATTTCGTAAATTCCTAATTCAGAGGTTGATCCAAAACGGTTTTTGAGTGAACGCAAAATTCGGTAGACGTGATTTCTATCACCTTCAAATTGCAAAACCGTATCCACCATATGTTCTAATATTTTGGGACCAGCAATGTTTCCATCTTTGGTAATATGACCTATAAGAATTACAGGAATATTGGTTTCTTTGGCAAACTTTATTAACTCAGCAGTTGTTTCACGAATTTGAGAAATACTTCCAGGAGAAGCTTCGATATATTCTGTATGTAAGGTTTGAATTGAATCTATAATTACAATTTCGGGCTCAATTTCTTCTATTTGTCTAAAAATATTTTGTGTCTTTGTTTCAGTAAGAATATAGCAATTATCTCCGTTTGGTGTAATTCTTTCTGCCCTCATTTTTATTTGTTTTTGACTTTCTTCGCCAGAAACATATAAGGTTTTATAAGGTAGTTTTAAAGAAATTTGTAAAAGCAACGTACTCTTGCCAATTCCAGGTTCTCCACCTAAAAGAATTAATGAACCAGGAACGATACCGCCACCTAAAACTCTATTTAATTCTCCGTCACAAGTATCCATTCTAATTTCTTGAGCAGAATCTATTTCGTTTATACGTAGAGGCTTTGCTGCTTTTTTTACTTCAGATGATGGAGATTTCCAAGAAGATTTTTCTTCTTTTTGAATAATTTCTTCTGCAATAGTATTCCACTCTTTGCAAGAATTACATTGGCCTTGCCATTTAGCATATTGAGCACCACAATTCTGACAAAAAAAGGAAGTTTTAATTTTAGACATTTAGGATTACTGTTTCTTGAGTTCGTCTGCTTTATCAAGCATCATATCTTTGGTTAAATCACCAATTTCTTCTTTTTGAAAAGCATTTTGATATGTTTTTGCTGCTTTTTTAATGTCGCCTGTTTTTTCATACATCATTGCCATATGATAATCACTCAACATTGATTTTGGGTAATTTTTCTTTGCAATTTCTGCCAGTTTTTCAAATTCTGGATAGGCTTTGTTTTTTAGAATTGCAGCTTCAATTGCTTTGAAATCGTTTAAACGAATAGGCATTTTTATACCCAATGAGTTTTCTAGGACATCATATTTATGTATTAAATAATCTACATATCCCGATGGCAGGACTGCAATTTTATCTAAATATTCAGTGGTTGAAATTGGTTGATAAACCGAAAAGAACTGGTACAAAGCATTCGGTATAGAATGAAGAACTAAAGAATAATGACTTGCATCTTTAAAATTATCAAATTTATAATTTAGATTGGGTTTGATGATTTTTGAAGCAGCACTATCAAGTTGTATGATTCTTTTTTGCATTTTTTTTACATCACCATCAGCGGTAGATTGATAATATTGAATTGGTTTATCAATTAGTGCCAATCTTTCAGGAATTCTTTCTTCCATAGCATTTGCCAATTCGGGACTCATAGAAATATAGGCATCAAACAAGGGTTGATCTTTATACAAGTAAAAATTTAAGAATCCTGCAGTTGTATCATGTCCAGCAACAATTTTGAAAGGAGCAATTCTATATTTTTTTTGCATATAAGCAACCAATTCTTGACCTATGAATTCATAAAATTCGTTTCCTTTATCAGTTGGTAATCCAGTGTTTTCGTCAACAGCACAATCACCTTCTCTTTCATTATTTTTGTTTTGATGAACCCCTACAATAATAACTTCTGGAATATCATCCCAATAGGCGCCATAGCTTAATGCTCCTTTAAAAGGATCAAACAAGTAATCACCATCAAGTAATACCAATAAAGGGTACTTTTTGTTAGGAAATTTAAGATATGAATCAGGTAATCCTATCGTAATTTCTCTTTTTTCATTCAGTTTTGGTGAGAAAACTTCTTCAACTATTTTTTGTGAATAGGCGCCAATTGTGCTTATGAACACAATAAATAGAATAATTTTTTTCATTTTGTTTAGGTTGGTTATTTTTAGATTTAAAAGCCAAGCAATATAACAATTTATTTTTTTCTATTGAAAATTGGTAAAAATAAAAATGAAAGTAAACCTAAAATTAATACAAGGAACATCTGAGAGGTCCAAATTATCCAACCAAAAGCATTACCTACAGTTTCTGAAATTGAATAAAAAAGTAGGATTTTTGATATCAAAAAAGGATAAGATCCAAAACCACTATTGGTAAATGCAATAGCTATACTACCTACAACAAATGCCGTTACAACTGCTCCAAAAGAAACCGAACTGGTTTCTGGTAATACAAATAAGGAGATATAAAACATTATGATATAGGAAGTCCAAATAAAGGCAGTATGTAAAAAATATTCTGTTTTTTTCTTCATATGAAAAATAGTCAAAACACCTTCTTTGAGTCCAGATATTTTTTGTTTAAGAATTAATACCCATTTTAATTTTGAATAAAAATAAATTGACAACAAAACAATTCCAGAAAAAATACAAAAAGCAACTATAATGATTAGCTTTTGCATTGGGATTTTATCAAAAACAAATGATTTTACAATGTCAAATTGAAGAAATATAGCTAAAAAAATAAACAATAACAAAACAATCATATCAATAATTCTTTCTGCAACAATTGTCCCAAAACCTTTATCAAAAGGAATGTTTTCATATTTTTTTAAGATTACGGCTCTGGTAATTTCTCCAGATTTTGGCACAGTGAGGTTAAGCAAATACCCAATGTTTACTGCCATAAAATTATTTAAAAAAGAAGTTTTATACCCTAAATGGTCTAGCATAAACTTCCAACGATAAGCTCTTGAGGCATTGCCTAGAAACGCTACAAATGATGCTAAAGCTACATAATTGTAATTGGCATTTTTAAAATATCCTTTTATTTCAAAAATTTGTTCAGGTGTAAATTTATTATAGGTGTAAATAATTAAATAGATGCCTAATAAAATAGGCAGAATAATAGATAACCATTTTTTGATATGACTCATTGCCATTAGGTCAATGAGTTATCATTTTCATTAGGAAAAACTAATGAAGGTTTAAATGATTTTGCTTCTTCAAAATCTAAAATCCCATAAGAAATGATAATAATAATGTCGCCTTTTTGAACTTTTCTAGCTGCTGGACCATTAAGTGTAATTTCGCCACTATTTCGGTTTCCTTTTATAGCATAAGTTTCTAGACGCTCTCCGTTATTGATGTTTACGATAGATACTTTTTCACCTTCTATAATATTTGAAGCTTCGAGTAAGGCTTCGTCAATAGTAATACTGCCTATATAATTTAAATCAGCGCCAGTAACTTTTACTCTATGAATTTTTGATTTTACTACTTCTATTTTCATAGTGCAAAGTTAAAATTAATTTAGAGAAATGGTATCGATTAGTCTTATTTTGTTTATAAATACTGCAATAAAAGCACGATATTTTTTATTCTTACTTTTTTTAACACAAGGTAACAAAGTAGCTTCGTCGGCAATTTCAAAATATTCTAAATCAAAAGCAGGATGTATTTGAAAAGATTTGGACGCAAATGCAATAATATCTTTTGCGCTTTTCGTTTTGAATTTTTCTTTAGCTTGTTTGATTATTTTATAAATAATTGCCGCTTCTTTTCTATCTTTTTCTGACAATCGCTCATTTCTAGAGCTCATAGCCAATCCGTTTGATTCTCTATATATTTCACAACCAATGATGTTTACAGGAAGATGGTATTTTGAGACTAATTTTTTTACAATCTGTAATTGTTGAAAATCTTTTTCACCAAAATAGGCGTTGGTGGGTTTTACAATTTCAAATAATCGTTTCACAATGGTACCTACACCATCAAAATGACCTGGTCTAAATTTTCCTTCCATTTGGTTTTCTAAACCATCAAAATCAAAATGTTGCGAAATGGTTTTGCCTTCATAAATATCATCTACAGAAGGTGCATAAACAATAATATTGTCTGAAACACTTTTTATTTTTTCGACATCAACATCTAAAGTCCTAGGATATTTTGCTAAATCTTCAGGATTATTAAACTGAGTAGGATTTACGAAAATACTTACAACTGTTAGATTGTTATTTTGTAAGGATTCTTTTAACAAAGATAAATGTCCCTTGTGTAAAGCGCCCATTGTTGGTACAAAACCAATTGTAGTAGAATTATTTGTAACCGACTTTAAATGAGCAACTAAATCAACCTGATTATTGAAAATATACATCTAACTTTTCTTAAAATGTATTGCAAACTTAAGATTTTAGTTAATAACTGCATAAATTTTTGTAATTTTGCCTGTTTTTTGTTGACAATAAGTAAAGTAAATTACAATATGGAGGAAAAGAGGATATTATACGTATCGTCAGAAGTGGTGCCTTATCTTGCTGAAAATGAGGTGTCTTTAATGTCTTATGATGTGCCAAAGATGGTTAATGACCAAGGAGGACAAATTAGGATATTTATGCCTAGATACGGGAATATTAATGAGCGAAGACATCAATTGCATGAAGTAATTAGACTTTCGGGAATGAATTTGGTTGTGAATGATTTGGATATGCCATTAATCATAAAAGTAGCTTCGATTCCTAAAGAACGAATTCAGGTTTACTTTATTGATAATGATGAGTATTTCAAAAGAAAAGCAACTTTTGCAGATGAAGAGGGAGTAATGTATGCTGATAATGATGAGCGTGCTATATTCTTTGCAAAAGGAGTAGTAGAGACGGTTAAAAAACTAAATTGGGTTCCAGATATCATTCATGTTCACGGATGGATGGCAGCTATGTTACCTATATATATGAAGCATTTTTATAAAGACGAAGCATTATTTGCCGAAACAAAAATTGTAACATCAGTATATAGTCAATCTTTTGAGGGAAATTTAAACCTTGAAATGATTAATAAAATAAAGTTTGACGGAATACCTGCATCTGCAATTTTAGATTTAGAAACGCCAAACTATGAAAACATAATCAAAGCAACAATACAACATTCTGATGGTGTTATCATTGCATCAGAAAACGTCTCTTCAAGTTTAACAAAATTTATAGAATCTACAGGAAAACCTTTTTTACCTTTCACACCGAAAGATAAATTTGCTGAAGCGTATACTTTATTTTACAAAAACGAGATGTTATAACTAAATTTTTTACAAAAAAATGAACAAGAATTCATATATAAAACTATTTCTATTTACCATAATAACAATATTATTTGCCTCATGCGAGAATGACTTTAATGAAATAGGAACCGACATTGTAGGGAATGATCATTTTGAATTTGGAGATAAAGAAACCTATCAAGCCAATGCTTCAAATTTTATATATGGTGCCGCAGAATCTTCTAATCTTGCTGTAAATCCCTTAGGAATTTATAATAATCCAGTTTTTGGAGTAACCAAAGCTAATTTGGCAACACAATTGCAATTGGCTTCGCCAAACCCTACAATTGATTTAGGATTAGTTCCAGTTATAGAAAGTGTAACTTTAAACATTCCTTATTTTGTAAAATCTTCAAAAACAGTTACCAATACCGATGGTACACATACATATGTTTTAGATTCTATTTTTGGAGCTTCAACTTCAAATAAAATTAAACTCTCAATATATGAATCTGGTTATTTAATAAGAGGAAATGTAGACCCTTTAACTGGCGAATCCTATCCTTTTTATAATGATCAAAATAATGATTTTGATGCTGTAAAAGGAACACTTTTAAACGATACTACAGCTTCTCTAGGATTTGTTTTTAGTCCAGCTGAATATACAGAAGAAGTTATTGCAGAAGGATCAACTACTGCAACAACCAAATACTATCCGCCGGCAATGAGGATGGAGTTAAATGATGCATTTTTTCAATCAAAAATATTTTCTGCAGCAGCTGCTGGGAAATTATTAAATAATAATATTTTTAACGAATATTTCAAAGGATTATACTTTAAAGTAGAAAACTTTGAATCAGATGCAGGAAATTTAGCCTTGATAAACTTTAAAGGAGGAACTATTACCATAAAATATAAGCAAAAAGAATCTGCAACAGTAACAACTACTGTTGATAAAACAATTGTTTTAAATTTAACTGGAAAATCAGTAAGTTTGGTCGAAAATACTCCAGTATCGGTTTCAAATAATACAAGGTTATATGTAAAAGGAGGAAATGGTTCGATGGCAGTAATCAATCTTTTTAATCCAGAAGATCTTCATTCAAATGGTATTTCAAATGGAATTCCAAATGAAATTTCTGATGAATTAGAACAAATAAGAGCTAATAACTGGTTGGTAAATGATGCAAGTTTAACATTTACTATTGATACTGATGCAATGAATGTTGGAACAGAAAAAGCAATAGAAGCGCAACGACTATACCTTTATGACATAAACAACAAAAAACCAATAACCGATTATTATACTGATTTTTCAAGTTCATCAAACGCAAAAAATTCTAAAAAATTGTTAGGAGGAATTCTTGAAAAAGGTGCAAACGGTAGAGGAACACAGTATAAAATTCGCTTGACTAATTATATTAGAAATTTGATAAATAATGATACAGTAACCAACGTAAAACTTGGATTAGTTGTTACAGAAGATATAAGTTCAGTGACAAACAAAAAATTAAAAAATGTTGGTGTAAATAATATAAAAGTTGTACCAACAGCAACGGTATTAAGTTCATTTGGAACTGTTTTATTTGGAAGTAATATTCCAGCATCAGATCCTGATTATGCAAAAAGATTAAAACTTGAAATTTATTATACAAAACCTAAACAAAACTAATTATGTGTGGAATTGTCGGATACATAGGATATAGAGAAGCCTATCCAATTATTATAAAAGGACTTAAAAGACTTGAATATAGAGGATATGATAGCGCAGGACTAATGCTTTATGATGGAAAAGAATTAAAACTTACCAAAACAAAAGGTAAAGTTTCTGATTTAGAAGAAAAAGCAAAAGAGATTACTCAAAATGGCACTATTGGAATGGGGCATACACGTTGGGCAACACACGGTGTTCCTAATGATGTAAACTCTCATCCTCACTTGTCAAATTCTGGTAACTTAGCAATTATTCATAACGGAATTATTGAAAACTATTTGCCATTAAAAAAAGAATTAATTAAGCGTGGTTATACATTTCATTCAGATACAGATACCGAAGTATTAGTAAACTTAATTGAAGAAGTTCAGAAAAAAGACAATTTAAAATTAGGTAAAGCAGTGCAAGTTGCCTTAAACCAAGTTGTAGGAGCTTATGCTATTTGTGTTTTTGACAAACAAAAACCAGACGAAATTATTGTTGCTCGTTTAGGTAGCCCTTTGGCCATTGGTGTTGGTGAAAATGAATTTTTCATCGCTTCTGATGCTTCTCCATTTATAGAATATACTTCAAATGCTATTTATTTAGAAGACGAAGAAATGGCTGTGGTACGTTTGAATAAACCTTTAAAAATCAGAAAAATAAAAGATGATACATTAGTTGATCCTTATGTTCAGGAACTTCAAATGAATTTGGAGCAAATAGAAAAAGGTGGTTACGATCATTTTATGTTGAAAGAAATATATGAGCAACCAAGTGTAATCAAAGATACTTATAGAGGTCGTTTATTATCAAATCAAGGGATTATTCAAATGGCAGGTGTTGAAGACAATCTTGAGAAATTCCTAAATGCAGACCGTATATTAATTGTTGCCTGTGGTACTTCTTGGCATGCAGGATTAGTAGCAGAATATATTATAGAAGAATTTGCAAGAATACCAGTTGAGGTAGAATATGCATCAGAATTCAGATATAGAAATCCAATTATTAATAAAGGAGATGTAGTAATTGCTATTTCTCAATCTGGAGAAACTGCAGATTCACTAGCTGCTATAAAATTAGCAAAAGAAAAAGGAGCATTTGTTTTTGGTGTGTGTAATGTTGTTGGATCCTCAATTTCAAGAGAAACTCACGCAGGAGCATATACTCACGCAGGGCCAGAAATTGGAGTTGCTTCTACAAAAGCTTTTACAACACAAATTACAGTGTTAACTATGATTGCCTTACGTCTTGCAAAAGCAAAAGGAACATTGTCAAATTCTGATTTTCATCGTTACTTACAAGAATTAGAAATAATTCCTGAAAAAGTAATGGAAGCTTTAGAAACCAATGACAAAGCAAAAGAAATTGCTGAAAAGTTTAAAGATGCACCAAATTGCCTATACTTAGGTAGAGGTTACAATTTTCCAGTTGCATTAGAAGGAGCTTTAAAATTAAAAGAGATTTCATATATACATGCAGAAGGTTATCCAGCAGCAGAAATGAAACATGGTCCAATTGCTTTAATTGATGAACATATGCCAGTTGTTGTTATTGCACCAAAACAAGGACATTATGACAAAGTGGTGAGTAACATTCAGGAAATTAAATCTAGAAGCGGAAAAATTATTGCAATTGTAACAAAAGGAGATACACAAGTTAGAGAATTAGCTGATTATGTGATTGAAGTTCCAGAAACATCGGATGCATTATCACCATTATTAACTACTATACCTTTGCAATTATTGTCTTATCATATAGCAGTAATGAGAGGTTGTAATGTTGATCAGCCAAGAAATTTGGCAAAATCAGTTACAGTAGAATAAAAAAATAAAAAATTATTTTATAAAAAGCGAGATTTTTTCTCGCTTTTTTTATTGTCAAATATTCAAATTTTTTCACAAATAGTATGTACGCATAATATTTTTTTCGAATTTTATATTAAAACGTTAATAAAATCATAAGAAAACAATATTATTACATTAATAATTAATAGTTGTATAAATTATGATTACTCAAATTTTCGGTAAGTTTTTTTAGTAATGTCAAAAATATTTGTAATTTGGCGACATAAACTAAACTAAAATTTAACCCAATGAAAAAAATGTACTTAATTATTCTGTCATTGTTTTTTTGTGCTGTAAGTTTTGCACAAAGCACAGTTTCAGGAACAGTTACTGACAGTAACAATCAGCCTGTTCTTTTAGCCAATATAAAAATTATTGGAGAATCTGTAGGAACAACTACAGACGCTGAAGGAAAATTTTCTTTAAAAACTTCAAAAAAGCCACCTTACACTATAGAAATCACGAGTGTAGGATATGGTTCTAAAAAAGTTGAAATCAAATCAGAATCTCAAAAAGTAGCTGTTGTTCTTGAGAGTGAAGAAACTAAACTTGATGAAATAGTATTGTCTGCTTCTAGAACTCCAGAAAGAGTGAGAGAATCCCCAGTTACAATAGAAAGAATGGGAATAAAAGATATTAAGAAAACTGCATCTCCTACTTTTTATGATGGATTAGAAAATCTAAAAGAAGTACAAATGAATACAAGTAGTATGTCATTTAAATCTATTAACACACGTGGTTTTGCAACAGTATCTAACAATCGATTTATGCAATTGGTTGATGGCATGGATAATTCATCTCCTTTATTAAACTTTGTTTTAGGAAACTTAATTGGCTTGTCTGAAATAGACGTTCAAAGTGTTGAATTACTTCCTGGAGCATCTTCAGCATTATACGGAGCAAATGCTTTTAATGGTATTTTATTTATGAATAGTAAAAGCCCATTTACAAGTCAAGGAATTACAGCTTATGCAAAATATGGTAAAACAGAACAAAAAGCAGCTGGTTCAAATGATTATTATGATTACGGTATAAGAGTTGCACATGCTTTTGACAAACATTTTGCAGCAAAAGCAAATTTTACTTTTATGAAAGGTACAGATTGGTATGCAACAGATTATAGAGACAAAGATTTAGTAAACAATGTAGGTTTAGACAGATCTTATTACAACTATAATGGTATCAATGTTTATGGAGATGAGGCTACAACGAATATTAAAGGTGTTGGGAGAAAATTATTTCAAAAAGGATTAATTCCAGAATCTGCTATCAATTTATTACCTGACTATAATGTAAGTAGAACTGGTTATAACGAAACGGATTTAACAGATAGTAAAGTAAGAAATGCAAAAGCAGATGTATCGTTTCATTACAAACCTTTTGCAAATGATTTCGAAATTATTTGGAACAGTAAATTTGGTTACGGTAATACAGTATACCAAGGTGCAAATAGATATTACTTGAACAACTTTTTTATGCAACAACATAAAATTGAGTTAAAAGGGAAAAACTTTTTCTTGAGAGGATATACTACAACTGAAGATGGTGGTAAATCTTACGATATGACTTTTACTGCTCTAAATGTTAATAGAAAATGGAAAGATGATAATACTTGGTTCGGGCAATATGCAGGAGCATATATCTCATCTACATTAGCTGGAGCAACACCAGAACAAGCACACACTATTTCTAGAGGTGTTGCTGATACAGGTAGATTTTTGCCAGGAACACAAGCATTTAAAGATGCTTTTAAAGAAGTAACAAGCGAAGCTGATGTCCTTAAAGGATCTAAATTGGTAGACAATTCAAGAATTTATCATTCAGATGCGAATTATAATTTTAAAGATGTGTTTAAACCACTTGAAATTCAAGTTGGTGGATCTTATAGATTATATGAGTTAAACTCAGGAGGAAGAATTTATACTGATAAAGATAGTCAAATTAATTATACTGATTATGGTGCTTATACTCAAGTTCAGAAAAAATTAATGGAAGACAGATTGAAATTGACAGGTTCTATTCGATATGACAAATCTAAAAATTTCGATGGAAACTTATCACCAAGAGTATCTGCTGTTTATTCTGCTGGATCAGAGAAGAATCATAATTTTAGAGGATCATTCCAAACAGGATTCAGAAACCCAACTACACAAGATCAATATATCGGTTTTAACGTTGGAAATGCAGTATTGTTAGGATCTGCACCAGACAATTTAGACAGATATTCTGAAATTCGTGGAAACGACATTAACAATACAGGTACAATTTCAAGTCAAGGTATAGCATTATTATCTTTCTTAAATGGCGCTCCAACAAATACTGTTACTATGACTGGGCAAAAAGCCTATTTCAATTCTTACACTGCAGCTTCAGTGCAAAGTTTTGCTAAATATGCAACTGCAAATCCAACAGATTTAACTGGTGCTGTAGCTTTATTAAGAAAAACAGATGTAGATTATGTAAAACCAGAAACAGTAAAAGCAATTGAACTTGGGTATAGAGGTCAAGTAAAAAACTTTAATATTGACATCAATGGATATTATAATATCTATAATGACTTTATTGGAAACCTAACAGTTCTTGCTCCTTATTATGGAGAAGCGAGTAATTCATTTGATTTAGCTTTAGGCGCACCAAATTACCTTAATAATCCTGCAGTTCAATCTGTTATTGCATTAAAAAACGAAGATTATAGAGCGTACCAATTGTATACTAATACTGATTTAGAAATAAAATCATTAGGTTTTGGAATTGGAGTTTCTAAAAAAGTATATAAAGATTTTGAAATTGGAGCAAATTATAACTATGCTGAATTTGATTTTGATCAAGCAAAAGACCCTAGTTTTGAAGCAGGATTTAATACTCCTAAACACAAAGTTAAAGCATCTATTGGAAACGAAAAATTATTTAAAAATTTTGGATTCAATGTTAGCGGAAGATGGAGTGATGAATATCTTTGGCAATCAACATTTGCAGATGGTATGATAGAAGCTGCAACAGTTGTAGATGCGCAAATTAATTATGGTATCCCAGCATTAAAATCTACTTTAAAACTAGGAGCTTCAAATATTGGAGGGAAAGAATACAGACAAGTATTGGGAGCAGGTGCAATTGGGCAACAATATTTTGTTTCTTGGACAATCAATCCTTAATTATTTTAAAAAAAATTAAAAAATATACAATTATGATAAAAAATATAAAATGGCTTCTATTGGTTTCATTAACCATTGTAGCTTGTACATCAAGTGAAGATGATGTGGTTACAGTTCCTAATTCATCAGACGGATTACCATTAACAGCAGGTGAAGCAAATTTCTCAAAATATGTAGCAATAGGAGATTCTTTTGCTGCAGGATTTTCAGATGGAGCTTTATTTATTGAAGGTCAAAAAGGGTCGTATCCAAATGTTTTGGCTCAACAATTTTCACTTGTTGGTGGAGGAGATTTTACCAATCCTTTTATGGCAGATAACATTGGAGGATTCTCTTTAGGTGGAGCTCAAATCCCACAATTCGGACCAAGATTATATCTAGATACTGTAATTACTCTAACAAATCCAACCAATACCCCAAAACCTGTTTCTGGAATTTCAGGAACATCAATTACAGATCATTTATCTGGAAGTTTTAATAATATGGGAATTCCTGGAGCCAAAAGTTTTCATTTAGATTTTCCTGGTTATGGTAGTTCTATGGGAAATCCATATTTTGCTAGATTCGCTTCAGCACCTACTGCTACTGTTATTGATGATGCTATAGCACAATCACCATCATTCTTTTCTTTATGGATAGGTGGTAATGATGAATTAGGGTATGCAACTGCTGGTGGTGACGCAAGTGTTAATCCATTAACTCCACCTGCAACTTTTGATGCAGTATATAATGCTATGTTAACAAAGCTTACAACAGGTGGTAGAAAAGGAGTAATAGCAAATTTGCCATATGTAACAACTTTGCCATATTTTTATGTAATAAAATACAACCAATTAACACAAGCAAATTTAACTGTAAACAATGTTAATTTAGTTAGTACTTTAAATGCTCAATTGTATACACCATTACATAATGCATTAACATTTTTGGGACAAGGAAGTAGAATTAATGTTCTTTCATCAACTGGTAATAACCCAATGTTAATGAATGATGAAACCTTAACTCCTTTAGGTCCTCAGTTAACTCAAGTATTAATTGGTGGTGGTCTTGACGCGCAAACCGCAGGTGCATTAGGTGCAATTTTTGGACAAGCAAGACAAACAGTTCCTTCAGATTTAATTTGTTTATCTGCAAGTTCAAGAATAGGAAGAGTTGCTTCTGTAAGTGCTGATGGTGTTGCATCACCAGTGCCTTCATTAAGCCAATTAGGAATTACTTTCCCACTTCCAGATAGATATATTTTACTTCCATCAGAAGTTGCAGAAATTAAAATAGCAACTGATGCTTATAACAATACCATTGAAACAGCAGCAACGACTTTTGATTTAGCTTATTATAAAGCAAAAGATACAATGGATGGATTAACTTCTATGGCAGGAATAGTTTCAAACGGATTTACTTTAAAATCTGATTATGTAACAGGTGGAGCATTTTCACTAGACGGAGTTCATCCAAGTCCAAGAGGATATGCTTTGATTGCAAATGAGTTTATTAAAGCAATCAATACAAAATATAAATCAAACCTTAAAGGAGTTGATTTTGGAGATTACAGAATTTTATTTCCTGGAATTCTTTAGCATTCTAAAAAAGAATTCTTATGATTATATAAAGAAGCCATCACAATTTGTGATGGCTTTTTTCGTTTTTAAAGCAGTTTTTATTGGTTTAAAACACAATAATAAATAATACTTCAAAATTTGAATATTTTTTCATAAAAAAATTATGGATTTTATATTTTAAAAAATTATCTTTGCACTCGAAAAAAGAGGTGTATATCATCTCTATACTCATAAACCTAAATAGCTATTTAATAAATACATAAGTAATGTCAAAAGTAATAGGAAAAGTTGCGCAAATCATTGGTCCAGTTGTGGACGTAGTTTTCAACGGAAAAGATGTTGAACTTCCAAAAATTTATGATTCATTAGAAATCACAAAAAAAGATGGTACTTTATTGGTACTTGAAGTACAATCTCACATTGGTGAAAACACAGTGCGTACCATTTCGATGGACTCAACAGACGGTTTGAGCAGAGGTTATGAAGTAGTAGGTACAGGAAATCCTATCAAAATGCCAATTGGTCCAGATATTTACGGTCGTTTATTCAACGTAATCGGAGATGCAATTGACGGATTGGGAGAATTGCCAAAAACAGGTGAAAACGGGATGTCTATTCACAGACCAGCACCTAGATTCGAAGATTTATCAACTTCATCAGAAGTTTTATTTACAGGTATTAAAGTAATCGATTTGATTGAGCCTTATGCAAAAGGAGGTAAAATTGGATTGTTTGGTGGTGCTGGAGTAGGTAAAACAGTATTGATTCAAGAGTTGATCAACAATATTGCAAAAGGTCACGGTGGACTTTCTGTATTCGCAGGAGTAGGTGAAAGAACACGTGAAGGAAATGACTTACTTCGTGAGATGTTAGAGTCAGGAATTATAAAATATGGTGATGCATTTATGCACTCTATGGAAGAAGGTGGATGGGATTTATCTAAAGTAGATATGCCAGGAATGAGAGAGTCAAAAGCAACTTTCGTTTTCGGTCAAATGAATGAGCCACCAGGAGCAAGAGCTCGTGTGGCGCTTTCTGGATTATCTATTGCAGAATATTTCCGTGATGGTGCAGGAACAGACCAAGGAAAAGATGTATTGTTCTTCGTGGATAATATCTTCCGTTTTACACAAGCAGGTTCTGAGGTGTCAGCACTTTTAGGACGTATGCCATCTGCGGTAGGATACCAACCAACATTAGCAACAGAAATGGGAGCTATGCAAGAGCGTATTACATCTACAAACAAAGGTTCTATTACATCTGTACAAGCGGTTTACGTACCTGCGGATGACCTTACCGATCCAGCTCCAGCAACAACATTTGCTCACCTTGATGCAACAACTGTATTGTCTCGTAAAATTGCAGAGTTAGGTATTTATCCTGCTGTTGACCCGTTGGATTCTACTTCTAGAATCTTGACGCCACAAATTTTAGGTGATGAGCATTATGATTGTGCTCAAAGAGTAAAAGAAATTCTTCAGAAATACAAACAACTGCAAGATATTATTGCTATCCTTGGTATGGAAGAATTATCAGAAGAAGATAAACTTTCTGTTTCTCGTGCACGTCGTGTACAACGTTTCTTATCTCAACCTTTCCACGTAGCTGAGCAATTTACAGGTTTAAAAGGTGTGTTAGTTCCAATTGAAGATACGATCAAAGGATTTAACATGATTTTAGATGGTAAAGTGGATGAGTATCCTGAAGCAGCATTTAACTTAGTTGGTTCTATTGAAGAAGCGATTGAAAAAGGTAAGAAAATTTTAGCTGACGCTTAATCTTAAAAAAATGCAATTAGAAATTATAACACCTGATAAAAAATTATTTGAAGGACAAGTGAAATCAGCTGTATTTCCTGGTTCTGAAGGTTCTTTTGGATTAATGAATAATCACGCAGCAATGATTGCAACTTTGAAAAAAGGCAACATTGAATTAATTGAAGAAAATAACACGGCTCATACTTTTGAA
>JAYTIV010000085.1:0-4343 GCA_043731625.1 Flavobacterium sp.
ATATTATTTTTTTAGAAGCTTATCCCGCTATTCATTACAATCTTTTCTTTTTTAAAGAAAAAAAGAAAAGGATTTCCATTGCAAACACGAAGTGTTCACCGAACACCTATTAAAATATTGTTTTAGTGAGGTAATCTGGGCTAGGACAGTTGGTTACATAAGAACTATTTCTTACTTGCTTTTATAGCATATACCATCGGAATTTTATTTTCAAAACGTTTGATTCTGAATTTATTAGGTTCAAATTCTTCGGTTTCATTAAAGCAATTGTAGGGAGAATAATCGTATTCATTAAAACAATTAATTTCTAAAGCAGAATTTATTAGAGCATTCAGAATTTCAGAAATAGGATGATTCCAACCAATAGTTTTAGCTTCAATTTCTGAATATCTATCGGCATAAGTGCCAGATTCGTCTTCTATAATGGGTTCAACATTAAAGTAATTATAGAAAACTGCTGCAAAATCATTGTCATACATCCAAACTACAGGATGGAAATCGGCCATTATAAATTTGCCATCGGGTTTTAGAAACTGCGAAACAATATTTGCCCATTTATCTAAATCAGGCAACCAACCTATAGTGCCATAACTGGTGAAGACAATGTCAAATTTCTCATCAATATACTTTGGAGTATCATAAATATCACAACAAACAAATGTAGTGTCAAGGCTTAATTGAGCTGTAAATTCTTTTGCTCTTTCAATTGCTTTATCAGATAAATCAACACCTGTAACTTTACCACCCATTCTTGTCAAAGTCATTGTGTCTTGTCCGAAATGACATTGCAAATGCAAAACACTTTTTCCTTTTATATCGCCAAGTAATTCTAATTCAATAGTATTTAAAGTTGATTTTCCGTCCAAAAAACTTTTCATATCATAAAATTCAGAAGCAATATGCACATCGGTTTTATTATTCCAAGTTTGTTTATTGATGTTGATGTAATCTAAATTTTCTTGCATTTTTTTTTATAATTTTTATACTCCAAATTGTTTCAAATGATGATCCAAATGTTTCCACATCAATTTGTTCCAATCTTCGTGATTCATTTTTCCCCAAAATGGGTGTTGAGTTAATTTTATTGACTGATGTCCTTCGGCAAAACGAATAAAATTTTTAATTAATTCTTTTTTTGAAGTTTCAAAATCATACTTGTCTGTAAAAATGAATTCTTTTGCAGTTGGACTGTTTTTGCCAAACTCAGAATTAAAAACTTTCTTTTTAAGCATTTTGCCTAAAAATTTCATTAAAAAATTTACTTTAATATCATTTTCGCTAAATGCTACTTTAATGGCTTCGTTTGTATGCTTAAACATTTGGTCAACAGTCATTTTTCCCCAAACTGCTTTTGATTCTGGTGTTAGTTTATTTATTCTAGAAATTATTTCATCATTTCCAGATTTTTCAAAAATTGAACTCATAGATTTTTAAAATTAAGATGCATTCAAATGTACAATTTTACATTATATCACCAATAAAATATTAAATTTGCACCACAAATAATAAAAATAAATAGAATGGAAAACGGAATATATGCTAAATTCAATACTTCAAAAGGTACAGTTTTAGTAAAGCTAACACACGATTTGACTCCAGGAACTGTTGGTAACTTTGTAGGTTTGGCAGAAGGTCAATTGGAAAATAAAGTTAAACCAATGGGTCAAAAATATTATGATGGATTAAAATTTCACAGAGTAATTCCAGATTTTATGGTTCAAGGTGGTTGCCCACAAGGGATAGGAACTGGTGGTCCAGGTTATAGTTTTGAAGATGAGTTTCATCCAACTTTAAAACACGACAAACCAGGAGTTTTGTCTATGGCAAATTCTGGTCCAGGAAGCAATGGGTCTCAGTTTTTTATCACTCATGTTCCAACCAGTTGGTTAGATGGTAAGCATACAGTTTTTGGAAATGTTGTAGAAGGTCAAGATGTAGTTGATGCAATTGCTCAAGGTGATGCAATTGAATCGCTAGAAATTGTTAGAGTAGGAGAAGAAGCAGAAAAATGGAATGCCATTGAAGCTTTTAGAACTTTTGAAGGTTCCAGAATGAAAAAAATTGAAGAAGCAAAAAAACAAGCTGAAGCAACAATGGAAAAACTAGCTGCTGGTTTTGATAAAACAGAAAGCGGATTGCGTTATAAAATGATACAAAAAGGTTCTGGGAAAAAAGCAGAATCAGGAAAAACAGTATCGGTTCATTATGAAGGATCATTAGAGAGCGGAAAAGTTTTTGATTCATCATATCCTAGAAAAAAACCAATCGAATTTAGATTAGGTCAAGGTCAAGTAATTGAAGGTTGGGACGAAGGAATCGCTTTGTTGCAAGTTGGAGATAAAGCTCGTTTTGTTATTCCATCTTATTTGGCATACGGATCTAGTGGTGCTGGTGGTGTAATACCTCCAAATGCTACTTTGGTTTTTGATGTAGAATTGATGGATGTGAAATAAAATTTTGTTGAATAACATAAAAAGCTTTCAAGTAAATAAGATCCCAATAGTTTTTTCTATTGGGATTTTTTTATATTTACAATTCTAAAAGTATACTTTATGAAATCAAAATTATTTGCATTGGCATTAATTGGCATAACAATCTATTCTTGTTCACCAAAAGTAGCACCTCAAGTTACTGAAATTAAACAAGATTTAACTCCTGAACTCGCAGAAGGAAAAAGTTTGTATGAAAATAATTGTGCAAATTGTCACAAATTATATTCACCTTCAGATTTCAGCAATGAAGCTTGGAAACCTATTGTTGCAAATATGCAAATCAAAGCGAGATTAAACGATGCTGAAGGTAATAGTATTTATAATTATCTTATTTCAAAATAAAAAAAAGCATCTAAAAATAATAATTTAGATGCTTTTTTGATTTTTATAATTCAAAACCATTTGGTAAAATCGCTCCTTTTTTAATGACGATGATACCATCTTTTACTGTATATAAATTTGTATTTGTATCTGCAAGATGTTTGCCTCCATTTAGTTTGACATCATTTCCTATGCGACAATTTTTATCAACGATGGTATTAAAAATATAACAACGTTCACCAATTCCTACATTTATAATATCGTGTTCGATATTGAGTCTTATTTCTTCTAAGTTTTGATAATGATCATTACCCATCAAATACGAATCAATTACTACAGAGCCATATCCAATACGGCTTCTGATGCCTACAACCGAATGTTCAATTTTTGTTCCATTGATAATACAACCTTCTGCAATTACAGATTTATCTACAGTTGATGCACCAGTAATTTTTGATGGTGGTAAAACCCTTGCGCGTGTATAAATTTTACTAGAATTATCAAAAAGATTAAACTTAGGAATATCATCAGTCAATCCTAAATTGGCTTCAAAAAAAGAATCAATATTACCAATATCTGTCCAATATCCTTCGTATTGGTAACTTAATATTTTTTGTTTTCCTATTGCTTGCGGAATAATTTCTTTTCCAAAATCTTTTGTATCTGGATTAGACATTAATTCAACCAATAATTCTCGATTAAAAATATAAATACCCATCGAAGCTAGATAATGCTTGCCTTCAGCTTTCATCTCATCACTCACCTCAGATTCCCATTCTGGTAATAAATTGGCTGCAGGTTTTTCTATAAAAGAAGTAATGAAATTTTCAGAATCGGTTTTCAAAATCCCGAATTCTGGTGCTTCTTTTGCAGATACGGGTAATGTTGCGATAGTAATAGACGCACCACTATCGTGATGTGCTTTAATCATATCATTAAAATTCATTTGGTACAATTGGTCACCGGATAATATCAAAGCATAATCGAAATTATGATTTAAAAAATGGTTCATACATTGGCGAACAGCGTCAGCAGTTCCTTGAAACCAAGTAGGATTATCTGGAGTTTGTTCTGCTGCCAAAATATCAACAAAAGCAGTACTAAAATGACTAAAATGATACGTATTCTTGATATGTTGATTTAATGATGCCGAATTGAATTGTGTCAAAACAAACATTCTTTTTATATCAGAATTAATGCAATTAGAAATAGGAATATCTACCAATCTATATTTTCCTGCAATGGGTACAGCTGGTTTTGATCTACTTTCTGTGAGTGGTGATAATCTTGAACCTTGCCCGCCACCAAGAATAATGGCTAATGTACTTTTATTCATTGTTTTAGTTTTTTAATGATAAATAAATATTGATATATTCTTGAGCAACTTTTTCCCAAGAATGGTCTATTTGCATTGTAAATTTTCTTACTTCATCAAATTTCTGAGTGTCATTAAACAAATCAATTCCTCTTGTTATGGAGTGATTAACATCGTAAACACTGACATTATCATGACAAATTCCAAAACCACCA
>JAYTIV010000086.1:0-10919 GCA_043731625.1 Flavobacterium sp.
AGATTCGGTAAAAAGTTCTGTTGAAATTTGAAGGCGGTAAAATTTTAGGTTGTTTTGCTCTTTCCCAATACTATATGAACTGATGTTACGTTATGTACTTAATTGTTGCTATAGACAAAGCTAAAATCTCTCAGTAAGCTTATCAATTAGAATATAACTTGTGCAACAAAATCAACATTTTCGCACCCTCGTCAATTAAAGTAAAAAAAGTTTTTTTATTTCAACTAAAAAATTAAATTTGCTCCTATTCAAAATTATTTACAACTAAATTATAATTATTTAAAACTATTAAAATTAGAAAAAATGGCAAACGTTAAAAAAGAAGGTAGTTCAAACGGAGGAGGAATGTTCTCAGGAATGGTAATCATTGCATGTATATTCGTAGGGTGGATTATCTGGAATTTCATCATGGGTAATGGTTCGAATTTTGAAGGAGGAGTAAACACAGGAAGTCCTTTAAAAGGAAATTATTTGGCAATGGTATACAAAGGTGGACCAATTGTACCTGTTTTGATGGGATTATTATTGATGGTGGTTGTTTTCTCAATCGAAAGATACTTTGTAATTACTAAAGCTACTGGAAAAGGAAATTTGGATCAATTCATGAAAAATGTTCAAACGAGCATTAAAAGTGGAAATATTGATGAGGCTATTGCTGCTTGTGACAAACAACAAGGTTCAGTTGCAAATGCAATCAGATCAGCATTAGTTAAATACCAAGATGTTAAAAAAGAAGGTTTCAATAGTGAAGAAGCTGCAGAAACAATCCACAAAGAAATTGAAGAAGCAACATCTCTAGAAATGCCAATGTTAGAGCAACATATGACTATTTTATCTACTTTAGTTTCTTTAGGAACTCTTGCAGGATTATTAGGAACAGTAACAGGGATGATCAAAGCATTTGCTGGACTAGCAGGTGGTGGTGGAGCAGATTCTGCTGAACTTGCAAATGGTATTTCTGAAGCTTTGATTAATACAGCTACAGGTATCTCGACTTCTGCATTAGCAATTGTTTGTTATAATTTCTTTACTTCAAAAATTGATAGCTTAACGTATGCAATTGATGAAGCTGGAACTACAATCGTAAACACTTACAGACACTTCAGAGGTAGCTTAAAACAATAATTTTGATATTTATATCAATAAAAAATATATAAAACAATGGCAATAAAAATGAAAAAAAAATCAACATCTACCGACATGACGGCGATGTGTGATGTTGCATTCCTTTTGCTTACGTTCTTTATTTTGACTGCTACTGCTAAAGTTCCTGAGGTAATGCCTGTTGATACACCTGCATCAACAGTACAAACGAAGTTGCCAGAAAAAAATCTAGCTACTTTAACTGTTGGTAATGGTAAAGTGTTTTTTGACGTTAAAGGAAAAGATGTTCGAGCAAGAGCACTTGAGTTGATGAGCAACAAATACGGAGTTAAATTTACGGATGAAGATGTAGATAAATTCTCAAAGATGGAAAGTTTTGGCGTACCAATAGGAAGCCTAAAACAAATTCTTGACATGAAACCTTCAGAAAGAAGTAAAGCACAACAGCCAGGAATACCTAAGGATTCTCTTGATAATCAATTAGCAGATTGGATACAAAATGCCCGTATTGCTAATATAGAAACTCAAGATAAAGAATTGGAAATCGCTATAAAAGGAGATGCTAAAGAAGAATATCCAGTTATAAGAAAAGTAATGGATATTTTACAAGACCAAAAAATCAATAACTTTAGTTTGGTTACTGGTTTAAGAGGAAAAGAAAAATAATTAAAATAAAGACACTAAAATGGCTGAATTAAATACCGGCGACGGTGGAGGCGGAAAAGGTGGCAAAGTAAGAAGTAAAAAGCAAAACTCAAAAGTCGATTTGACGGCTATGGTTGATTTGGCTTTCTTATTAATCACATTCTTTATGCTTACGACCACTTTGTCTAAACCCCAATCGATGAATTTGGGATTGCCAGATAAAGATCCAGATAAAGATAAGAACAAAGATGTAAAAGTTGATGAAAATAGAACTATGACAATATTATTAGGTGATAATAATAAGTTGGTTCGTTACGTTGGCTTGTTAGCAACACCTGTTTCAGGTGGAGCGCCAAAAGATTTTGTTTATGGGAAAGATGGTATTCGTAAAGAATTGTTGAGCAGAAAAGAAGCTGTTCTTCAATATACAGGAAATAAAGACAAAGGTATGATTGTGATTATTAAACCAAGTAAAAAATCTAAATATAAAAATTTGGTTGATATACTTGATGAAATGGCAATTGTTAATGTTCCTACCTATGCTATCGTAAATGAGTTTACACCAGAAGAAACAAAACTATTAGGAGATTCTGCAACAGCTACACCAGCAACGCCAGCAACAACTCCAACACCATAATTTATTAATCTAATTAAAAAATAAAAAGACATGAAATTAGATTTATTAAAAAATCAATGGTTAGATATCGTTTTTGAAGGACGAAACAAACTGTATGGAGCTTACGAATTGAGAAAAACAAATAGTAAGACCACCTTCAGGTCTCTTATTATTGGTGGTGTAATTTTTACATTCTTAGTGAGTATTCCTGTATTGGCAAATTTGCTTCCAGATAATAATGACGAAGCAGTATTAGACCAAAAAATAACAACTGTAAAGTTACCGCCAAAAGAAAAACCGAAAGAAAACTTACCGCCGCCACCGCCACCACCACCTAAAGTTGATCAAGTAAAATTTGTGAAACCAGTAGTTGCCAAAGCGGAAGAAGTAGTTGAAGAACCACCAAAAATTAAAGAAATCGTCGATAAAAAAATCGGTGCTGAAACAATAAAAGGTGATCCTGATGCAGAATTAACGGTTGAACCAGTTGGAAATGGTCCTAAAGATGTAGTAGAAGAAGATAACAACATCTACAACACTGCTGGTATCGAGGTGAAACCAGATTTTCCTGGAGGAATTGAGAAATTCTACAAATATGTAGGTAAAAATTATCAAGTTCCAGAAGAAGAAGGATTGAAAGGAAAAGTTTTCGTATCATTCGTAGTTGAAAAAGATGGTTCATTAACAGATATCAAGGTAATTAGAGATATAGGTTATGGTACAGGAAAAGAAGCCATTCGTGTTTTAAGATCATGTCCAAGATGGAATCCAGGAGAACAGAATGGTAAGAAAGTAAGAGTATTATATTCTTTACCAATCAATATCCAATCAGCAGAATAATGCTAGACAAAATAGTTATTAATTTCAAGAAGAAATCGCTCAAAGAGCGGTTTCTTCTCGTTATAAGAATATTGTTTTTCCTGATTTATTTAGCTTTTGGACTTATTATTATTTTTTGGAAAAAACTGCCAATAGCAATGTCATATAATTACAGAATTGCTTTCGGCATACTTTTGATAGTGTATTCTTTTTTTAGGTTTATTAGATTTTTTAATTCAAATGAAGAACAATCATGAGAAAATACCTTAACCTTTTTATTCTTATAGGCATTACTTTTTTAATTATTAAATGCAATAAAAAGAAAGAAACTGAAACAATTCTAGAAGGAAACACTACCTTATTAGTCGATGAAACTTTAACACCTATTATCGAAGATCAAGTTCAAATATTTGAGAGTGTATATAATGCAAAATTAAAGATTGTTCCAAAATCAGAATCCGAAGTTATTCAGGCTTTTGTAAAAGGAACTTCAGGCATAGCAATTCTATCAAGAAAGCTTACAGAAAAAGAAAATAAAATTTTTGAAAATAAAAAAAT
This sequence comes from Flavobacterium sp., assembly GCA_043731625.1. Classification (GTDB taxonomy): domain Bacteria; phylum Bacteroidota; class Bacteroidia; order Flavobacteriales; family Flavobacteriaceae; genus Flavobacterium. The sequence goes on from JAYTIV010000086.1 coordinate 3,743, forward strand.
ATTCCCAAAAGTAACTCCTTTTGCAAAAGATGCAATTGCTTTAATAACAAACAAAAGCAATAAAGACACATTAATTGCGTTAAATAATATAATCGATTTCTTAAAAGGGAATAAAACAAATACCATAAAAGGATTGGTTTTTGACAATCCAAATTCAAGTACAGTTAGATATTTTTGTGAATTGGCAGGTATAAAAAAATTACCTGAAAATGATATTTTTTCATTTAAAACCAATAATGAAGTAATTCAATATATAGCTCAAAACAACGGAATGATTGGAGTTGTAGGAATAAATTATATCTTTGAGCCTTCAAGTTCTATGCGTGATGTTATAACTAAGATTAATGTATTAGATGTAAAAGACATCAATGACAATAACTATTATGGACCAACACAAAATAATATAGCTGAAGGGAAATATCCTTTGGCACGCGATTTGTATATAATCAATTGTCAAGGATTTGCTGGATTAGGAATGGGATTTACATCCTTCGTTTCAGGAGATAAAGGACAACGAATAGTTTTAAAATCAGGATTAGTACCCGTACAAGTTCCGCCAAGAACTATTCGAATTAGAAACAAAATAAATAATGACAAGAAATAAAATTAATTACACGAAGATGAACACAATAAAGATTTTCAGTTTGGCATTAATGGCAACTGTAACCGTTAGTAAAGCACAAGATATAGAAGTAGCCAAGAAGGCAATAGATGCTGAACAATTTGAAAAAGCAAAATCTATGTTGAAATCAAGTCTTCAAGCAAAACCAGGTAATGGAAAAGCTGCTTTTCTTTTGGGTAACGTCTATTTGAAACAAAACATAGAAGATTCAGCAAAAATATTTTTCCAAAAAGGATTAACTGGAACTGAAGGTGCGAAATTTAATTATATTGGTTTAGGTCAGATTGATTTAGACAACAATAATCTTGCCGCAGCTCAAGCAAATTTTGGTCAAGCAACAAAAGACTTAAAGAAAAAAGACATCGAAGAATATATTTATATTGCAAAAGCGTATATGAATACAGATAAGCCAAATTATAAATTGGCTCTAGAAACATTAAACAAAGCAAAAGCAATAAATCCGTTAGATGCTAATGTTCAGTTGGCTTTGGGCGATGCTTATTATGGAGACAAAAACCAAAACGAGGCTTACGCAGCTTATAGAAATGCTTTTCAAACAGATCCTTCTTTGATTCGTGCAAAAATGCAATTAGGAGTTTTACTAAAAGGAGCAAAAGCATACACCGAAGCAGTAAAAGCATATGATAATGTTGTGGCTACCAATCCAGAATACGGACCAGTATACAGAGAATTGGCAGAAACATATTACTATTGGGGAAATAACGAACCAAGAAAATATACAGAGTACATCCAAAAAGCATTACCATATTACGAAAAATATATGAGCTTGACAGATTATTCATTAACCTCTCGTATGCGTCACGCCGACTTTTTAATCCTTGCAAAAGATTATAAAGCACTTGAAGCTGAAGCAAATGCAATGAAAGAATTAGACAAAGTAAACCCAAGAATTTTGCGTTACTTAGGATATTCAGCATACGAAAACGGAAATGTAGAGGTAGCATTAAAATCATTACAAGATTTTATTGCCAACCCATCAAACAAAATAATTGCAAGAGATTATATGTATTTAGGTTTAACAAAACTAAAAAAAGCAAATAATATCGAAACCAAAACTATTGACCCAATTTTGTTCGAAGCAGGTGTTGCTGACATCAAAAAATCGGTAGAAATGGAAATCACAATGACCAATGATCTTAGCGAAGTAGGTAAAAAATTATACGAGCAAAAACTATTCAAAGAAGCAGCAGCAATTTACGATATTGCAACTTCTAACACCAACTCAAAAAATTATTTACTAGACAATTTCTACCTAGGTAACTCATTATACTACAACAACACCAAAAAAGATGTAGTAAAAGTTAACCCAATGGAATTGCTAATAGCAGATGGAGCCTTTGGCAAAGTCATCGAAAATTCGCCAACCACACAAGATGCCTACATCTTCAGAGCAAGAACCAACAACTTATTGGAAAACGAACAAATGACAATCAAATATTACGAAGATTATGTTCGTGTTGTAACAGAAAAAGGTCCAGAAGAAGTAACTAAAAGCAAATCAAAAATTATAGAATCCTATAATAATCTTGGTGCCAATTATGCCAATACCGACAAAGTAAAAGCAAAAGAATACTTCAACAAAACACTAGCCATAGACCCAACAAACACCTATGCTACAGAGTCTTTGAAATCTTTAAAATAAAAACTCATAATTCAAAAAATCAGCCGATAGTTTCACAAAAACTATCGGTTTTTTTATGAGAAGCAAAATCATTTGGCAAATCTATAAAGGGCATTTCCTGCTTTCGCCTTTATCCACATATTTCTTCCTAAAGTCAGAAAATGTGGGATACCAGCTCAATCAGGGCTAGAGAAAAACTTGGATTTTTATCTAGCAAGACACAAAACATAATTCCTTATCTTTGCACTTTACCACAAAAAAATGTTAGCAAAAGAAACAAAATTAGCCGTTGAAAAAGGAGAAATGCTCCCATTGATGGAAGAATTTTATACCATACAAGGCGAAGGATTTCACACCGGCACAGCAGCCTATTTTATTAGAATTGGCGGCTGCGATGTAGGATGTCATTGGTGCGACGTCAAAGAAAGTTGGAATGCCGAATTGCATCCGCCAACACACATAGAACAAATCGTTACCAATGCCAAAAAATATGCAGATACTGTTGTAGTCACAGGAGGAGAACCACTCATGTGGGATATGACATTGCTGACAAAAAGCCTTAAAGACAAAAACCTAAAAGTACATATAGAAACTTCTGGTGCATACCCATTAACAGGAACTTGGGATTGGATTTGTCTTTCGCCAAAGAAAAACAAATTACCCACACAAACGGTTTATGACAATGCCAACGAGCTAAAAGTAATTATCTACAACAAGCACGATTTTATTTTTGCCGAAGAACAGGCTGAAAAAGTAAATCCCAATGCCATATTATTTCTTCAACCAGAATGGAGTAAAAAAGAAGAAATGACACCACTTATAGTAGATTATGTCATGCAAAATCCAAAATGGAGAGTTTCCTTACAAACACATAAATATTTAAATATTCCTTAAAAATTAGAGGAAATAGTATTGTTTTTGTCAATTATTATTTAAATAATGTAATGCTTTTAAAAGATAGTTAGCACTTTAAAAAAAATATATTATATTTAACCCTTTGAAAAAATACCATAGTTCAATAATTACATTTTTATGAATAAAATTTTATTTTGCATTCTCTTTATATCCATTACTTGTTTTTCACAAGAAACAAAAATCTCAGAAAACGATCGTATTTATGACAGTACAGAAGCTGGGCTGATTCCTGAATTTGTAGGTGGTCCTCCAGCATTAGATCTTTACATTAAAGAAAACTACAAAAAACCAGAAGTTAAAAATCTAAAAGGAACTGTTTTTATTTCTTTTATAGTAGAAAAAGATGGTTCAATTACAAATACTAAAACCATTAGAGATATAGGTTATGGTACAGGAAAAGAAGCAGAACGAATTATGCAACTTTCTCCAAAATGGTATCCAGGAACTTTAGACGAAAAATCCATTCGGGTTTTATATAAAATGGCAATTCCGGTTCAAACCAATAAATAAGAATCAAATCTCAAATAAGGCAACTAGTTTGAGATTTTTACTTTTAACCTGAGTTAGATTGTTATTTTTTTACCACATAGAAATATAGAGTTAAGCAATAAATAAGTCGCTTTGCTCAATTTCAGGTAACAATAACTATGTTTTGAAAATTTATTTTCTTTGAATAACTTTATTTCCTATGTTTCTATGTGGTAAAAACTTTAGTTTAATTTTAATCGAATTCAATTTTTACAAAAAAAAATGAAAACACAATTTCTACTCGATCCTGAAATCACTTTCTTAAACCATGGTTCATTTGGCGCTTGCCCAAAGCCTATTTTCGAAAATTATCAATATTGGCAATTAGAATTAGAAAAAGAACCCGTTCAGTTTATTCAAAAAAAAGCAGCAGGATATTTAAAAACAGCCAAAGATGCTTTGGCAAAATACATTCATTGTGAAAGTGATGATTTTTTCTTTGTACCAAATCCTACAGTTGCTATTAATACCATAATGCGAAGTTTGTTTTTGCAACCCAATGATGAAATCCTTACTACCAACCATGAATATGGTGCAATGGATAGAACTTGGAATTTTTATTGTGAAAAATCTGGAGCAAAATTAATTCGTCAAAATATTTCATTACCAATCATATCAAAAGAAAAATTGTTGGAAGAATTCTGGAAAGGATATTCCTCAAAAACCAAAGTGGTATTTATCAATCAGATTTCGAGTGCAACAGCATTGATTTTTCCAGTAAAAGAAATTTGTGAAAAAGCAAAACAATTGGGTTTGATTACTATAATTGATGGTGCTCATGTTCCAGGACATATTGATTTGAATATTACAGATTTGAATCCAGATTATTATACTGGAACACTTCATAAATGGATGTTGGCGCCAAAAGGCTCCTCTTTTTTGTATGTAAAAAAAGAGTTTCAAGATGCCATTGACCCATTGGTAGTAAGTTGGGGTTATCAAAGTTTGTCACCAAGTGATAGTAGGTTTCTCGATTATCACGAATATCAAGGAACAAGAGATATATCAGCATTTTTGGCAACACCAGCAGCCATTGCATTTTTAGAAGAAAATAATTGGAACCAAGTTTCTCACAATTGCAAACAACTGATTTTGACATACTACCAAAGTTTTTGTGATTTGTTGGGTTCAGAACCAATTTGCCCAATTTCTTCTGACTTTTTAGGACAAATGTGTAGTATTCCTATTAAAACAAACAATCCATTAGCATTAAAAGAACTCTTGTTTACAAAATATAAAATCGAAATTCCCGTAATGACAATAGATCACGGAACTTTTATTAGAATTTCTTTGAATGGTTATAACAACGAAGCAGATTTAGAAATTTTGAGATTGGCTTTGATAAATATTAAAAATGAAACTGATTTGATATTGTAAATGGGTATTAACTTTTTTACAATCAATTCGTTAAAAATAAATTCTATAACATATAAAAAATAAATAATTGTTCGTAATATTGCATACCTAATAAAATAAAGTAATGAAAAAAATTATTGCCCTATTCGTTTTTGTCTCTTCATTTACAATGTTTTCACAGAGAACATGTGGAACTATGGAAAAATTACATGAAAAAATGAATGCAAATCCAATGTTTGCAACTCATCATAAAGAAATAATGGAGTTTATACAAAATCCAGAAAATTCTCAAACAGTATTTAACAGAAATACAAATCAGCCAGCAGTTGTAGTAACAATTCCTGTAGTATTTCACGTTTTATATAAAAATGCGGCACAAAATATTTCTGATGCACAAATACAATCTCAACTAGATGTTTTGAATAAAGATTTTAGAAAACTAAATACCGATTTTACAACTGTAGTTCCATCAGTTTTTAGACCATTAGCAGCAGATATGGAAATCGTTTTTTGTAAAGCAACTAAAACACCAACAGGTGCTACAACTACAGGAATTACTAGAAAATCTGTAGGTACATCTTTTGTATTTGAAAATAGTTATTACCAATCTGCTGGTGAACCTGCTTGGGACACTACAAAATATTTAAATATTTGGATTGGTCGTTTTACAGATTCTCAATTACTTGGATTTGCCTATTTACCATCTTCAGCGGGAGATGCAAATGATGGTTTGTGTATTGGAGATCAATTTTTTGGAACAACAGGAACTGCATCAGCACCTTTTAATAAAGGAAGAACGGGTACTCATGAAATAGGACATTATTTTGGGTTATTGCATCCTTGGGGTGATGATGGAAGCAGTTGTGGTTCTGGAGCAAATAGCGATAGTGTTTCTGATACTCCTGCTACTTCAAATCCATATTTTAATTGTCCAACTTTTCCAAGTAATACAAATGCTTGTTCAACAACTACGAATGGTTCAATGTTTATGAATTATATGGATTATGTTGATGATGCGTGTATGGCATTTTTTACTTCTGGACAAAAAACAATTGCTCAAAGTACTTTGGCTGGACCAAGATTGAGTTTGTTAACATCAAATGGTTGTGGGACTTTGGCATTAAGTGAATTTGAAGCAATAAATGCAATTCGAGTATACCCTAATCCAGTATCTCAATATTTTATGATTTCGTCACTTCAATCTCAAATTGACGAAGTTGAACTATATAATACTTTAGGACAATTGGTAAAAAATCAAAAATTGACTAAGTCTAATAATGTTATTAATATTGAGGAATTAGCATCAGGAACTTATTATTTGAGAATTTATAACGAAGGTAAATTCATAAAATCTGATAAAGTGATTAAGAAATAAAACCCAATAAAATTTTTGAAATCCCAAAAGCATTTTGTTTTTGGGATTTTTTTATACAAATAGTTTTGCTAAATAATCATAATGTTCTCCTTCTGTAACTAATTCGCATTGCAAACCATTGGTTAAAGCTGCATTTTGTAATGTGTTATAATCAAGATATAACCAAGGAAACGGTTTTTCAGTTTGGTTTTTGTAGGTTATAGTAAAAGTTAATTCGCCATAATATCCATCGGCAGGAACAAATATGCTTCCGTCCTCATCTTCGTCAAACATATAGATAATATCAGAAGAGTCAATAAGAATTTGCCCATTTGGTTTTAAAAGCGATTTTAATTTTTGAAGGTATTTTGTAGTGTCTTTCAAAGTGCCAAAAATTCCTGTTCCATTCATTAACAAGAGAATAGTGTCAAATTTTTGGTTTTCAATAGTTAATATGTCTTGATTTTTTACGTTTTTTAAACCTCGAAGTTCACAAGCTTTTATGGCTTGCGCAGAAATATCAAAAGCAGTAACTTCTAGCTGTAGTTGATTTTGCAAATACAAACTATGACTTCCTGCACCGCAACCAACATCCAAAACGTTTCCTTTGCACAATTGGAGTGCAGTTTGTTCTATCTTTGGCATCTCGTTATAAGTTCGAAAAAGATAGGCAATACTCATTTCGTCTGCTTCAGAAATGGAAGTTTCGGTAATAATATCCTCAGGAGAATTATTGGTTTGAAAATCGAGAATGGCTTTT
>JAYTIV010000087.1:0-29191 GCA_043731625.1 Flavobacterium sp.
TTAAAAAAAGGTTCTCGATACATTTTTTAGAATCGTCCCAAAAGGACTTCTTCTAAAAAACACTCGAACAGACGGTTTGTTTAATGATGAGTTTTGACATTGTTTTTGATATTGATATTGATATTGAATTTGTCATTGATATTGATATTGAATTTGCCATTGCTATTGCTTTTAAAAAAAGGTTCTCGATACATTTTTTAGAATCGTCCCAAAAGGACTTCTTCTAAAAAACACTCGAACAGACGGTTTGTTTAATGATGAGTTTTGATATTGTTTTTGATATTGATATTGCTATTGATATTGATTTTGTCATTGATATTGAATTTGCCATTGAAACTGCCATTGCTACCCTTAATAATTGAGTGTTGCTCCAAATCCTAATCCCATATCGCTATCATAATGGGAGGTAATCCCTAAGTTTCGGGTGAGGATATAGCGCAATCCCGCCATATATTCTTTGTCGGTGTTCCACATCAAACTCATACGAAGTCGTTTGGCAACGGGTAGGTCCATTCGTTCAAATTGCAAACGATAATTACCATCGGTGAAAACTTCTACTTGTGCTTTGATGAGCATCGGCAAGGTATATTCTACTCCTACACTCAAAACCGCACGAACATCTTTGGTACTGCTTTGTCCGAAAAGGTTTTTTTCTATTGTACTATCGCCTTCGGGCATCTTTCGGTACCTCCAATCAAAACCTACAAAAGGCATGAGCCATTGCATTTTGCCAAAATAACGCCCAATATGGGTTTCGGTTTCGTAGCCGTGATGGTCTGAATAGCCTAAGCGCCATTCGGTACCCATAGTCCAACGGGTATTGCTTAGCATAAAGTGTCCGTCGTTGCCGTTGGTTGCAAAATCGTTTTCTGTCATAAAATGAAAACGTCTGTCGTCGGCAAACAATTTGCGTTGCGCTAGTTTTGGTTTGGGTATTTCGGGATTGGCTGCTTGATTTTCGTAGGTAAACACGCGTCCCATTCCAGCCATCATATGATAGAGAATATGACAATGAAAAAACCAATCGCCTTCGACATTGGCATTGAATTCTATAACATCCGTTTCCATGGGCATTATGTCGATGATGTTTTTGAGGGGTGCATAATCACCTTGTCCGTTAAGGATTCTAAAATCGTGACCGTGCAAGTGCATCGGATGTCGCATCATAGAACCATTGTGGAGTGTGATGCGCACATTTTCGCCTTTTTTGATAAGGATCTTGTCGGTTTCAGAAACTACTTTGTTGTCAAGACTCCAAACATATCGATTCATATTTCCTGATAATTCAAATTTTAATTCTCGTACTGGTGCGTCTTTGGGAAGATTGGTTTTGGTAGGCGATTGTAACATAGCATAATGGAGTGTCGTGATATCCGAAAGTTCATTGCTGTTGTATTGGTCTTCAGTCATGTTCATTTCTTGATGACTTTCTGCTTTCGACTTTGTTTCACCCGTAATTTCAGGATACATCACCACATTCATATCCATTTGATTGTAGGACATCTGCATTCCCATATCGTCTAAATCACCATTCATTTTCATCATATCGTTCATCATTTTCATCCCTTCAAAATATTTTAATTTGGGTAGGGTAGCGGTGAGTTGTTTGATGCCATCACCCAAATAGAGCGAAGCCGATTTTGTACGATCTTCAGAAGTTGCTAAGAACTCAAAAGCGGTTTTGTCTGCAGGAATAGTGACCACTACATCGTAGGTTTCTGAAACGGCAATTAGTAATCGATCGACTGCTACCGGCATAACATCATTGCCATCATTGGCAACAACGGTAATTTGTCCGCCAGCGTAAGTAAGCCAAAAGTAGGTAGAGGCACCACCGTTGGAAATTCGCAAGCGCACTTTATCACCTGCTTTGAATTGGGATAACTGACTTTCGTTTTTTCCGTTGATTAAAAATTTCTCATAATACACATCGCTGACATCCATGGCTAACATTCGTTTCCATTCGTTGTTGATTTTTGTTTTGAAATGACCTGCTCGAATGGCTTCGGCATAACTTTGTGTAGTGCCTTTTTTAATGGCAAACCAATCGGTTGCATTGTGGAGCATACGGTGTACGTTTTCGGGTTTGATATCGGTCCATTCACTCAACAGAATAGGAACCGTTGGTAAATCGTCAATCCCTTTTCGGAAGGTGGTGTCTTCTGGTTTTTTGTTCATGATAAAAGAGCCATACATTCCGATTTGTTCTTGCAAACCAGTATGGCTGTGGTACCAGTGTGTACCGTGTTGTATAATGGGAAAAGTATATAAATGCGTGGTGTGCGGTTTAATTGGCATTTGTGTGAGATTGGGTACACCATCGTATTGGTTGGGTAAAAATAAGCCATGCCAATGCATTGATGTTTCTTCGTTTAGCTCATTATGCACATAGATTTCGGCTGTATCGCCTTCGGTAAAGGTTAGGGTAGGCATCGGAATTTGTCCGTTTACAGCGATAGCATGTTTGGGTTTGTTTCCAAAAGTAACGATGGTATCCCGAACATATAAGTCGTATCGTACTGTTTTAGAGATGGTTTTGGTCTTTATTTCAGTTGCTATACCTGATTTTGGGATAGGCGTTTCTGTAACGTGAGGTGTTGTTTTTTGGGTTTCTGAAAGGGTTTTATTTTCAGTAGTTTCTTTTTTGATTGCAACGGGTTTTTTTACAACCATTGCTTTCTTGGGTGTTTTTGATTTTACTTTAATTAAAGACATACCACATATAGGACAATTTCCTGGCTTGTTTTCGTGAATTTGGGGATGCATCACGCAAGTATAATACGATTGTTGTGTGGTGTTATTCTGAGCATTTGCAAGCTGTAAAAAGCTATTAAATAATAATATAACTACTATTTTAATTTTCATATATTTCTCTTTATGATAAAAAAAATCGGCACTACTTTATACTGTTTTTGCATATAAAGTAGTGATGATTTCAACTAATGAATGTCGTTTACTTATAAACTAATGTAACGCTTTTATTTTTTGACCATATCCATTCCGCATTTAGGACATTTACCTGCTTTCGCACTTTTAACATTCGGATGCATCGGACAACTGTAGTCCATTGCTGCCATTTGATTTGACGTTTTCATTTTAGACATCTTATCGGTTTGCATTTTACCACTCATAAACATTCGATCTCCGTTTTTCATCATCATTTTTGAACCGTCTTTCATTTTGCATTCGCCATTGGTCATGCATACGGTTCCGTTTTTCATGACCATATCTTTTTCCATAGGCATTGTTTTACCGTCTTTCATCACCATCATTTTACCGTCTTTCATCATACAACAATCTTTCATAGTTGCTGCTTTTTTTGTGACTTGAGCGTTGACACTTAAGGAAAAAACCATTAAAAAAAGTACGAGTACTGAAATTCCTTTTTTCGAAAATATGCTTTGTGTTTTCATAATAAATAAATTTTAAAATAACCTTCAGTTCCGCTGTTGATCGGTCTTCAGTATTGCTGTTGCCCAATTTTTTATTCTAGTTTTAAACGTCGTAATCGCAAGGCATTTACAATAACAGATACCGAACTAAAACTCATTGCTAATGCGGCTATCATTGGGGAAAGTAAAATACCGAAATATGGAAATAATACACCAGCAGCTATAGGAATGCCTACTACATTATAGAAAAAAGCAAAAAATAAGTTTTGTTTGATGTTTTGCATCACCGCATGGCTTAGATTCTTAGCTTTTACGATGCCCTGCAAATCGCCTTTGACCAGCGTGATTTTGGCAGATTCTATGGCTACATCGGTACCTGTACCCATTGCAATACCAATATCGGCTTGAGCCAATGCTGGAGCATCATTGATACCATCACCTGCCATGGCTACTATTTTTCCTTGGGCTTGCAATCGTTTGATTTCATTTAATTTGTCCTCTGGTAAACAACTTGCTTTGTAGGAAGACAAATGTAGTTCATCTGCTACTGCTTTGGCTGTATTTTCGTTATCGCCAGTAAGCATAATGACTTGAACACCTTGGCGCATTAATTCTTGTATTGCTGCAGCACTAGTGGTTTTTATAGCATCAGAAATAGAGATAAAACCCTCTGCAACACCATCAATAGCAATGTAGGAAACCGTTTTTCCTAATTTTTGTTCGGCTATCATTTTGTTTTCTATATCCTCTGAAACAGTTGCCTTAACTTGCTCCATTAGTTTTTTATTGCCTATGGCTACTTTTTTATAGGTGACTGTTCCTAGAACCCCTTTTCCTGCAATAGCTTCAAAATCGTTAACTTCTATAAGCTTTGTGTTTTTTGTTTTAGCATAATTGACAACAGCTTGTGCTAAAGGATGTTCGCTGTATTGATTTAAAGAGGCACAATATTGCAACAAAATATCGCTATTGTTATGTACAGCATATATTTTCTCTACCGATGGTTTGCCTTGGGTAAGAGTTCCGGTTTTATCGGTTATTAAAACATTGACCTTGTTCATGTTTTCTAGTGCTTCAGCATTTTTTATTAAAACACCCGATTGTGCTCCTTTGCCGACACCTACCATTACTGACATAGGTGTTGCTAAACCCAAGGCACAAGGACACGCAATGATTAATACTGCAATGGCATTTATAAATCCGTATACCAATGCTGGTGCTGGACCAAATCTTGCCCATACAAAAAAGGTTATTAGGGATATGATAACAACAATAGGGACAAAATATTTGGCAATACTATCGGCTAGTTTTTGAATAGGCGCTCTAGAACGACTTGCTTCATTCACCATTTTGACAATTTGGGAGAGTACGGTTTCTGAGCCTACTTTTTCGGCTACCATCAAAAAAGATTTGTTGCCATTTAAAGTTCCGGCAATTACAGAATCTGCTTTCTTTTTATCTACAGGAATAGGCTCACCGGTAATCATGGATTCGTCAATGCTACTTTCTCCATCGGTAATTTTTCCATCAACTGGAATTTTGTCACCTGGTTTTACTCGTAATAAATCCCCTTTTTTTATGTCGTGAATGGATATTACTTTATCGTTTCCATCAATAACTAAAGTTGCTTCTGTTGGGGCCAATTTTAATAATTCTTTAATGGCACTGTTGGTTTGACTGTGCGCTCTAGCTTCTAATAATTGTCCTAATAAAACCAAGGTTAAAATGACTGTTGTGGCTTCAAAATATAAAGAAACATCTCCTCTTGCTGTTTTGAATTCATTGGGAAAAATAGCTGGGAAAAACATTCCTACTATACTGAACAAAAAGGCAACACCTGTACCAATTCCGATAAGGGTGAACATATTCAAATTCCAAGTAATAATCGATTTGTAAGCCCGAACAAAAAACATCCAACAGGCATAAAAAACAACTGGAATGGAGAGTAGTAATTGTATCCAGTTCCATTTTGAGGCATCCATTATTTTAAATAACAAATTATTGGGCATCATGGTAACCATTGCAATTACAAAAACAGGAATTGTACAAGCAACAGCTAGTTTCATTTTTTTGACTAAATCAATATAGGTCTTTTGTTCTTCAGAATCACTCGGTGCCATTGGAACCAAATCCATACCACAAATAGGACAAGCACCTGGACCGTTTTGAATAACTTCAGGATGCATCGGGCAGGTATACAAGGTATTGCTTGCTGTAACCTCAACAGTTTGTATTAGATTCATCCCACAAACAGGGCAATCACCAGGTTGGTCATATGTTTTATCGCCTTCGCAATGCATAGGACAATAGTAAGTTTCTTTTGAAGCAATACCTGTAGCATGTTTGTGATCTGGTGTACTTGGTGTTGTACAACAAGGTTTAGCTATAGGAGTAGTTGCTGATGGTTGTAAATCTCCTTTTTCTGTAGGCAAAGCAATAGTATAATTTCCTATGGAAGATAGTACTTTTTGAAAATCGGGTAACGGAATAGGTTCCTTCATTTCTATAGTAGCTGTAGGTGGTTTCAAAGTAACTAAAGCAGCACTACCTTCGATGGTATTTAATGCTTTTTCTACATCGGAGCGACAACCTTCACAAGTCATTCCGGTTATGGTATAAGTATGTTTCATTGATTTGATTGCTGTTCATAAACTACTCTAACCCCGCTACATTCATAACAGGATTAGAGTAGTTTCATAAAAACATTTATTTACTTTCTGCTGTTTTTTCAGGAACAGGTTCGGTTAATTTCATTCCGCATTTATAACATTTATCGTTCAATTTCCCTTGTACTTCTGGATGCATTGGGCAGGCATAAATTTCATCATTCATCATATTCGAATTATTGTTCATCATTGTGCTATCGGTATTCATCATATTTTCATTATCATCCATCATATGTGTATCTGATGGGGTCGTTTCTTTGGCTTTTGGGTTACAAGAAACCAATACAAAAACCATTACTATTATTGAAAAGATTGTTTTTTTCATCGTATATAAATTAAATATTAATAAGGTACAATTTAAGACCTCTTAATGGTTTTATTGTTATACTATTTTAGATGTAACTTGCATTATTCCTAGCCATTATTTTATAGTTTCAACCGTCTTTCCACAAGTTAACATCTTCGATCCAAAATAGGGATTTTTGATATTATTTTCTTTACTCAACCAATAGGCACCTTTTCCGTCATTTGCCATTGGGCAATGTTGGTAATAGGTAGGTGATTCTTGTTTGGTAACTTTGATTAATTGATAGCTGCTTTTTGATAAAGTGATGAAATGGTCTCTTTGATGTGTTACCTCCTTTGTATCTGCAATATGTTCTGCATCTTCTTTTAGATTGGCAATTACTTTCATCCATACAATATGCTCATCCGATTTCAACAGTTCCATTTTTACCGCATTTATTGCTGAAAGTAGTGCAGTAGCTTTTGTAGACGCTGTGTTTCCATCGGTTTTTACCAATGCTTCTTTTATTGCAAAATAGTTTTCGAAAATAGGTTTGAGCTGATTGGTTTCTTGAATAATTGTATTATCTGTGTGCTTATTTACAATTTCTTCAGACTTATTGTTAGAGATGTCGGCTATTTTTGCTTCTCTGTCGTATTGACAACAACTTGGTAATTTTGAATAGGTGTCGCTAGGAGCAAGAAATTGATCACTGTCATAACCAGCTAATGCAATCTGTTTTAAAATAGACTCCAGATTGGTTTTTTGGGAATCATAGGTAATGGTTGCCATTTTAGTATCAACATTCCAATCGACATTGGCGCCATTTTTTATACTGCCTGCTTTTTCAATGTTCTCTTCGCACATGCCACAGTTGCCGTATATTTTTACGGTTGCTGTCACCTTATTTTTTAGTTGTGCATTGGTTGTGATTGATAACAATACGAGTATTGTCATCAATAATTTTGATAATTTTTTCATTTAGATAATTTTAAAATAGTGTATAATAAATAATTTGAAGCAAGAATGTTGCTTTCAACAAGACAGACTCATGGCTGTCAAAAATGGGAATTATCCTATTTTAGGCAGTAGCCAAAGGGACGTAAAACCTAAAGAAATAAACGTTTTTGAATAAAAATAGTTTGCTTTTTGAGTATCAAAATTAAAATGATTGTTTTTAATTTCTATATCTATGCAAGTAAGGATACTAAAGTTTACGGATGAAGGAGTACAGCTTTTATGACCACATTTTCCGTTACAACTGTCTTTTTTGTCTTTGGAACGTTGATCACAACAACTTGCTTTATTTTCTGATTTGGTAGTTATTTCTTTTTTACAACAGCTTTTTTCAGCTTTTGCTACACAGGCATAACTAAAAGAAGGCAACATTAAGAAACCAAAAGTTAGAAGAACCATTAAGATGCGCAACTGTTTTTTCATAGAGTAAAAGTAAGCAAAAAATTTGTATTTATTTGTTTGATACAATTGTTTTGATATAATTTTATTATGCAATTACAATAAGGTAACCTTATTCAACAGACCAATATATTATAGTCTTTCGTAATATGTTTTTCCTAAAAACTAGATATTTTATTTATCTGCATTACTATATTCTAAAATATCTCCTGGTTGACAGTCTAATGCTTTGCAAATGGCTTCAAGCGTACTAAAACGCACGGCTTTTGCTTTTCCTGTCTTTAAAATAGAAAGATTAGATAATGTAATATCTACTTTTTCAGATAGTTGGTTTAATGACATTTTACGTTTTGCCATCATCACATCTAAGTTTACAATTATAGGCATATTTTATATCGTTAATTCGTTGTCTTGTTGCAATTCAATACTTCTCTTAAAATTCTGAGCCATTACAAAAAGGGTTATACTCATAATTAGCCAAACATCTGCACCGTCACTATGTAGCTTTTGTAATTCTGGTATTTCTATTCCTTTACTTATTATCCAGATGGCAAAATTAGTTCCTCAATATGAAAATAAACCAATACCTAAAGTCAAGTAAGAAACATTAAAAATAAAAGTATCTGATTTTTTATTAAAGGGTTGAAAAAAATTATATTTATTATAGTGTAAAACAGTTACAATCAAATAGTATAAAAATGCTTTTTTAAAAACAACAATACATATTAAAGTAGACATTGTAATAATATGGGTTTGGCTAAAATGAAATAGAGAGAATAAATCTATTTGACCCCAAAAATGGGATACCAATTTTGGATTGCACAATGCTACGATAACATTGATTATGATTCCTCCAGCATTTATACATAAACCAATAAAAACTATCCAAGCAAAAATAGTAAATACTATTAAGAAAAAACAGCGCTTATTTTAATTACATAATTATTCTTTATTTGAAATTAATAATGCAAATATAAATAAATATTTATTGATAATCAATAAACATAATAAAAAAATTATCATACTCTTATTATTATATGAAAACAATAAATATATTTTGGTACTCTTTTTTTCTTTCCTTCACTGATATTATTTCTGTAAAAATCAAAACTTATTTTATATTTGAATATTAAAAATCACCAATATGAGCGATACAAGTACAAAAGGAATTTGGAAGGTAATTTCTGCCTCATCAATGGGTACCATGATCGAATGGTATGATTTTTACATCTTCGGAAGTTTAGCCGTTGTTATTTCGACAAAGTTTTTTCCGTCAGAAAATCCTACTGCTGCCTTTTTATCTACACTTGCAACCTTTGCTGCAGGTTTTGTTGTACGACCTTTTGGAGCTCTTTTCTTTGGGAGATTGGGAGATTTAATTGGACGGAAATACACATTTATGGTCACGCTTTTGCTTATGGGTGGAGCCACTTTTCTTATTGGATGTATTCCTAGTTATGAAACTATTGGTTTTATGGCACCAATACTCGTTTTGATTTTACGATTACTTCAAGGTTTGGCTTTGGGTGGAGAATATGGTGGTGCTGCAACATATGTAGCTGAACATGCACCTGTAGGACAACGTGGGTATTGGACCTCTTGGATTCAAACCACTGCAACTGTTGGTTTGTTTATTTCCTTGATGGTGATTTTGGCAACCAAAAATATATTAACCCCAGAAGAATTTGATGCTTGGGGTTGGAGAGTTCCGTTTTGGGTTTCTATTATAATGGTTGGTGTTTCGTATTTGATTCGTAAAAACATGTCTGAATCTCCTGTTTTCGAAAAAGCTAAATCAGAAGGCAACACGAGTACTAATCCTCTAAAAGATAGTTTTGGAAACCGATATAATTTGAAGTTTGTCTTGTTAGCATTATTTGGTGCCACAATGGGACAAGGAGTTGTTTGGTATACAGGTCAATTCTACGCGATGAGTTTTATGAAAACCGTAATGTCTATAGAATCGTCACAAGTTGATACTTTACTAGGGATTGCTTTGATTTTGGGAACTCCTTTCTTTATTTTCTTCGGATGGTTGAGTGATAAAGTAGGTCGAAAATACATTATGATGGGAGGAATGCTTTGTGCTATTTTACTATATCGTCCTATTTACAAAACGATGTATGAAACTACAAACGTAAAAAACAAAACCGAAATTGTAGATCAATTCAAACTAATTGCCGAATTAAAAGAAAACAAAAAACAAACAATGGATTCTATTTATAAAACTAACAAAGTCTTTACAGATGGAACTACTTTTAATGAAGTAAAAACAGTAACACTCGAAAATGGCAAAGCCAAAATAGTTGATGGCAAATCTAAAGTTGAAACAAAAACGACTATTACAATTAATAACAGCGATCGTTGGACACTGATTTTTTTAATCTTTATTCAAGTTATTTTTGTTACAATGGTATATGGTCCGATTGCGGCTTTCTTAGTTGAAATGTTTCCTGCTAAAATTAGATACACCTCGATGTCATTACCCTATCACGTTGGAAATGGTATTTTTGGAGGATTGCTTCCTGCAATTTCAACCTATTTTGTAACACACGCCAAAGATGCTGGAAATCACGAGTTTTATCTAGAAGGTCTTTGGTATCCTATTGTTATAGCCTCCGTTTGTTTTGTTATCGGTATGATTTATATTGATAATAATAATAAAAATACTCACATTTAAAAGTTACAATCATGAACCAATTAAAAAGAGCATTAGGTATCATTTGGATCGGATTGGCAGTTGCTGCTGCCTATTTCTGCATTTTTCAATTTGGATTACCAAAATTCAATTCAGGAAAACAAGAAGATTTAGTTTTTGGCATCATCATTTTATTCATATTAACTCCTTTAATTGTTATTGGAATGACTATTTTTGGGTATTATTCCCTGATTGGCGAATACAACTTAACTAAAAAATAAAAACCATACATAATTTAAATATGAGTTATTACACTATAAAAAATCTAGAACAGTACTTTAAACATTATAATAAATCTATTCGTGAACCAAGAAAATTTTGGGGTAAAATAGCCGAAGAAAACTTCACGTGGTACCAGCAATGGGACAAAGTAGTAGATTTTAATATGGCTGAAGCCGAAATCAAATGGTTTACTGAAGCCAAAGTCAATATTGTCAAGAATTGTATTGATAGACATTTGGCTCGTCGTGGTAACAAAACCGCTATTATTTTTGAACCTAACAATCCAGAAGAAGAAGCACAACATATTAGCTATAATGAGTTGCACCAAAGGGTATGTAAGATGGCCAATGTCCTTCGCGAACAAGGCATTCAGAAAGGAGATCGTGTCTGCATTTATTTGCCAATGATTCCAGAATTGGCCGTTTCTGTTTTGGCTTGTGCTCGAATTGGAGCAATACATTCTGTTATATTTGCTGGTTTTTCAGCTTCCGCTGTTGCCACTCGAATCAACGATTCTGAATGTAAAATGGTAATTACCTCTGATGGTGGTTATCGAGGCAATAAAACCATAGATTTAAAAGGAATTATTGATGATTCATTAGAACATTGTCCGACTATTGAAAAAGTATTAGTAGCCAAAAGAATCCATTCGAATATTGATATGAAAGAAGGTCGTGATCAATGGTTACAACCACTTTTAGATGCTGCATCAGATAATAATGTTGCCGAAATTATGGATGCTGAAGATCCGTTGTTCATTTTATACACTTCAGGTTCTACCGGCAAACCCAAAGGAATGGTGCATACCACAGCTGGCTATATGGTTTATACGGCTTATACTTTTAAAAATGTGTTTAATTATGAAGAAAATGATATTTTTTGGTGTACTGCAGATATTGGTTGGATAACAGGACATTCTTATATACTTTACGGACCATTACTTAACAGTGCAACAACTGTAATTTTTGAAGGCGTACCATCATATCCTAATTTCAGTCGTTTTTGGGAAGTAATAGAGAAACATAAAATAACCCAATTCTACACAGCACCAACAGCCATTCGGTCGCTTGCCAAAGAAAGTTTAGATTTTGTACAACGTTTTCCGTTATCGTCTTTAAAAGTAATTGGATCGGTTGGCGAACCTATCAACGAGGAAGCTTGGCACTGGTATAATGATCACGTAGGAGGAAAGCGTTGTCCACTTGTTGATACTTGGTGGCAAACAGAAACTGGTGGCATATTAATTTCTCCAATAGCATTTGTAACGCCAACAAAACCTACCTATGCTACTTTACCATTACCAGGTATTCAAGCGGTTTTGATGGATGATAAACGCAATGAAATAGAAGGCAATCAACAAGTGGGTAATCTTTGCATCAAATTTCCTTGGCCAGGAATAGCCAGAACCATTTGGGGCGATCACAAAAGGTATAAAGAAACCTATTTCTCTGCATTTCCTGGAAAATACTTTACTGGTGATGGCGCTTTGCGTGACGAAGTTGGGTATTATAGAATCACTGGTCGTGTAGATGATGTAGTGATTGTATCTGGACATAATCTTGGTACCGCACCAATAGAAGATGCTATCAATGAGCATCCAGCTGTTGCGGAAAGTGCTATTGTAGGTTTTCCTCACGACATCAAAGGAAATGCTTTGTATGGTTTTGTTATTCTAAAAGAAACTGGTGAAAGCAGAAATCAAGACAATCTTAAAATAGAAATCAATCAATTGATCTCTGATCAAATAGGACCAATTGCCAAACTTGACAAAATACAGTTTGTATCTGGATTGCCTAAAACACGATCGGGCAAAATTATGCGTCGAATTTTAAGAAAAATAGCAGAAGGTGATTATAGTAATTTTGGAGATACTACTACTTTGTTAAACCCAGAAATTGTTGAGGAAATCAAAGAAGGGAAGGTGTAAAATTTAATTTTGAATTTGATTAATGGATAAAATCTATAGCCTAATTTTTTAAATTATGTTATCCACACAACTAATTTCTATGTTTGAATAGGTTAAAAATTAATGTATTTTCTAAATAAATAATTATGATTAAAAAATCACTTCTTATATTTACTTTCATTTGTTGCTCAACTTGTTTTGGGCAACAAAAAACACTGGATTCATTGATTCAAAATATTTATAACAAAGAAGCCTATATTTTATTAGTAAAAACAATGTCACCTAGAATAAATAGTGAAGCAGGAAAACAAATTATTCAAATTGGTAAAAAAGCAACACCCGAACTCATTCAAATATTAGACTCAAAGGATAAAGGAATTATTGCACATTTTATACTTTCTGAAATATGGAAAGAAACTTGGAACGAACAATTTTGTTGTAACATTATGTATAAAGGTAAAATAGAGATTTTTACCGTAAATGGACTCAAAATATATGTTGAGAACAATGTTTTACAATCTGATGAGTTCGATTTAAAAACCAATAAAACTCATTGGAAAAAATTAGTAATATCGTAATATTGAACATATAAAAATTTGATTATGAAAAAAAAACTAACTGTAGTCCTTCTTTTATTTGTATCCTATAATTCGTTTGCAACCCGTTATTATGTTAATGAAGTTGCCAATGGCAACAATAATGGATTGAGTTGGGCAAATGCATATACCAATTTGCAAAGTGCTGTAAGTTCAGCAATTTTCGGAGACGAGATTTGGGTTGCAACTGGAACCTATAAAGCATCTACAGTAAATAATAGGGACATTTCTTTTGTGATGAAAAATGGTGTAAATCTTTATGGTAGTTTTTCTGGTACAGAAACCCTTCTTAGTCAAAGAGATATTATAGCAAATCCAACCAATTTATCTGGTGATATTGGCGCATTAGGTGACAATTCTGATAATACTAAAAAAATAATTAAAATTCAAAATATTTCATCTTCCATAATTATTGATGGTTTCAGAATTGTTTCTGGTTATGATGGGTCAAGTTCTGGCGAAGGTGCTGGAGCTTATGTATATTCTAATTCAGGCGGAAACATCACATTTAAAAATTGTCTTTTTTATAATAATTATTCCTATTATCAAGGTGGTGCTGTATCAACAAAAAACTCTAATATTGTTTTTGATAAATGTCAGTTTTTATACAATTCGTCCTTTAATTATGGTGGTGGTGCCATATATAGTGCCAATGTTTCGAATTGTAATTTGTATATAAGAAGTTCTAAATTTATAGGAAATAGTTCCAGAAGTGGAGCTGTAATTAATTTTGATGGATTTGTCTTAAAAATTGATAAAAGTATCATTACCAATAATACCGCTACAACCGGAAGTATTATTCAAGTTAGTGATGCCAATGATTTTACGATTAGCAATTCATTGCTTGCGGGAAACTTAATACAAAGCAATTATGGTGCAAGTGTTATTAGTTCTTATTCGGTACCAGCAAATTCATCTAATTTAGTAAATGTAACTGTTTGTCATAATCGCAATAATTCTCAACTAACAATTTCTGATGAAGCTATTTATAAAGCAAACTCAGCTATGAATATTTATAATAGCATTGTTTATGGCAATACAAGATCTGATAGTAATGCTCAAATAGATCCTGGAAATAATGTAGTAAATTCAATAGTTGAAAATGGCTACATAGGAACAAATAACTTAAACGTAGACCCTTTATTTGTAAATCCTATTGATCTTACTGCTGCACCTTTTGATGTGACTAATTTTGATTACTCCTTACAAAATAATTCTCTAGGAATCAATTCTGGTAACAATACTTTTGTAAGTAATTATCCATTTGATTATTTAGAAAACACTCGTATACAAGAAACTACAGTAGATAGAGGTGCTATAGAAAGTTCCTATTCGCTTTCAACTAATACTTTTAGTGATAAAACAATAAATCACTTTTTTGATAATGGTACAAATCATTTACATTTTATAGATTTAGAAAAGTTTTTAAACCAAGAAGTTGCTATTTATAATACTTCGGGTAAATTGGTTTTTAAAAATAAAATAGAAAAAAATGAAATGGAAATTAATTTAACACAAGGAATTTATTTGGTTCATATTAAAGATTATAAAACATTAAAAATTGTAGTAGTTCAATAATTACTTTATGATATCAATTTTATTGCTTTTTTTATTTTCAATTATAAAAAGATAAATTAATAAAAATGAACTGAAATGCAATAATCTATCAAAAGTGTTCAATACTACATTATCCATAAAATAGGTTACAATTGCAACAAAAACATCATTTAAAATTAAAGCAAATGCGCCAAAAAAATAGTAATACGATTTTCTAATTGTAATTTTTCCCAAATATATAACAGCTGTAGCACCAAGTATTAATGCTACTATAGCATTAAAGATTAAAATAATATTTAAATAAACATCTCCAATAGTAGAAATTAATATATACAAAATGGCTACTAGAAATAATGCATTTAATACTAAAATAAAAAGAGTAAAACCTTTAGGAATGGTATAAAGATTTTTATTTTTGATAGATTCATATCCTAGATTTACTAAAGATAAATAACAAAAAAAAGATGCTATTAGAGCTATTCTAAAAAACAAAATATTATCCCAAAATAACATTAAAGTTTCGCCTAAATAAAAGAAAATAACAAATAAAAAATAATTTAATGTTAACTTCTTTTTATTATTTACAATTGCATAAATCATAAAACTTGGAATTAGTAATGGTTTCCAATAAATTATATTTTTTGCATCATAAAAAATTCCTGCGCAAAAATAAATCACAACTAAAATTATTGGAAAAAATAATAAACCTTTTTTTAAATTCATTCTTTAATTTTTATCTACAAATTTAGTTTTTTTTTAAATTTTTTAATCCAAAAATTATGTAAAAACAAAATAAAATTTTACAATTAAGTTTCAAGCAAATTTGTTAAATTTACATGATATGAGAGAACTTGATATTTGCATTGTTGGTGGTGGTTTAGCAGGTTTAGTTGCTGCAATTCATCTTAGAAAAAACGATTACAAAGTACTTGTTCTAGAAAAAAATGAATATCCAAAACACAAAGTTTGTGGCGAGTATATCTCTAATGAAGTTTTGCCCTACTTACAATCTCTAAGTCTCAATATCCCGTCGTTACATCCAACAAAAATTGATACCCTTTCATTTTCATTAGTATCTGGAATAACAACAACTACAACTTTGCCTCTTGGAGGTTTTGGAGTAAGTCGCTATAATTTAGATCATTACTTATATAATGAAGCATTAAAAATAGGTTGCACTATTATTCAAGAAAATGTTTTAGACATAAATTTTTTGGACAATCAATTTACTGTTTCTACAGATAAAAGCTATTATAATTCTAAAATTGTACTAGGCAGTTTTGGTAAACGATCAAATCTAGATGTGAAATTTAATCGTGAATTTATTCAAAATCAATCTCAATGGCTTGGGGTAAAAGCACATTATGAATTAGATTTTCCTGATGATTTAGTAGGTTTACACCATTTTCGCGGAGGCTATTGTGGTGTTTCTAAAGTTGAAAATAACCTAGTCAACATATGTTATTTATGTAATTATAAAACATTCAAAAAATTCAAAAATATTGTAGAATACCAAGACCATATTGTTTGCGAAAATCCAAATTTGAAGCATATTTTTGAAAAAGCAATACTTGTTTTCGAAAAACCTCTCACAATTAGTCAGATATCTTTTGATAAAAAAAAGAGTGTCGAAAATCATATCCTAATGGTTGGCGACACAGCAGGATTAATACATCCTTTATGTGGAAACGGAATGGCAATGGCAATACATAGTGCCAAATTGGCTTCTGAAACTGTTATAAAATATTTAGAAAATATGATTTCAAGAGAAGAAATGGAAAAAGAATATTCTATAAATTGGAATTTCAATTTTAAAAAAAGACTTCGAATGGGAAGACTTTTAGGAAAAATATTAGAAAAAGAAAAAATAGCAAGTTTAGCTTTGAAAGGCATCACTTTCTTCCCCTTTCTATTACCAATGATAATTAGAAAAACGCACGGAAAACCTATCTAAATGCCAATAAATACAAAAATACGTACTGGTGAACCTGAGCTAATGGATGATTTCCTAATGGAAGGGAAAGAATTACAAGAAGCACTTGATAAAATTGCTCAAATCAATCAATTTTTAGGTGGAAACAAACTAACTTTACAAGGATTGCAATTTCTATTGCTTAATTTAGATAAAAAAAACGAATATACCATAGTTGATGTTGGATGTGGAAATGGCGATATGCTGCGATATATTGCAGATTTTGCTAAAAATAATGGGTATACTTTTAAATTGATAGGTGTAGATGCTAATGATTTTACAATAGCTTATGCTAAAAAATTATCTGCCAATTATACAAATATCAATTATCTATGTGAGGATATTTTTGACAAATCTTTTGATGCATTACAATATGACATTGTATTATGTACATTGACATTACATCATTTTAAGGAAGATGAAATATTAAATTTGATGCAGATATTTTACAAAAATTCAAGAGTAGGAATTGTCATAAACGATTTGCATCGAAGCATAATAGCCTATCGATTGTTTCAAGCTATTTGTAAAATCTTTACTTTGAATAGAATGTCACGAGAAGATGGTTTAGTTTCTATTTTAAGAGGTTTTAAAAAGAAGGAGTTGATTGCTTTTTCAAAACTATTAAATTTCAAAAAATACTCCATACACTGGAAATGGGCTTTTCGCTATCAATGGATTATTAGAAAAAGTATATAAAAATAAATAAAATATGAGTACGAGATTGCTTCGTAACTTTCAAAAAAAATGAGTGTAAAAATAGTAGCTGTCACCAAACAATTACCTAAATTCTATAGAGAAACTAAAGAAATTATTCCGTTTCTTGATGCTTGGCTATTAGGACAAGATGAACGATTTGTGCGAAAAGTTAAAAAAATATTTGAAAACGCTAATGTCGATAAACGGTATTCAATAATGGATCCGATTGAAGTTTTCACCAAAACCTATTTTGAAGAGCGCAATCAAATTTATATTCGTGAAGTAATAAAATTGGGCGAAAAAGTGTTAACTACTGCTTTAGAAAAAGCAAATTGGCAACCTACTGATTTAGATTACATCATCACTGTAAGTTGCACCGGAATTATGATTCCGTCGCTTGATGCATATTTAATCAATAAATTGGGGTTAAAACAAGATATTATTCGACTTCCAGTTACAGAAATGGGTTGTGTTGCTGGTATTTCAGGAATGATTTATGCCAAACAATTTTTACAAGCAAATCCTAATAAAAAAGCAGCCGTTATTGCCGTAGAAAGTCCAACAGCAACATTTCAATTGAATGATTTTTCGATGGCAAATATTGTAAGTGCGGCTATTTTTGGTGATGGCGCAGCTTGTGTTTTGTTATCTTCGGATGACAATGCAGAAGGACCAAGCATAATAGACGAATCGATGTATCATTTTTATGACAATGAGCATATGATGGGATTTGATGTTACCAACTCAGGTTTGAAAATGGTTTTAGATATAGAAGTTCCAGATACAATTGCAAATCATTTCCCATTATTTATCCATCCTTTTCTTGAACGCAACGGATTGACTATAAACGACATTGACCATTTGATTTTTCATCCTGGCGGAAAAAAAATTGTACAAACCGTTGAAGACCTTTTTGCTGCTTCCGGAAAAAATATTGACGATACCAAAGAAGTATTACGATTATACGGAAATATGTCTAGTGCCACCGTTTTGTATGTCTTAGAACGATTTATGGATAAAAAACCTAAAAAAGGAGAAAAAGGTTTGTTGTTGAGTTTTGGTCCAGGATTTACAGCACAACGAATTTTAATTGAGTTTTAATGGAAACATCAGAAATCATATCAAAATTACCGTATTCTAAACCATTTTTGTTTGTAGATGAAATTCTATCAATATCAGAAAATGGCCTAGAAGGAACTTTTACATATGATGAAAATTTAGAATTTTACAAAGGTCATTTCAAGAATAATCCAGTTACTCCAGGAGTTATCCTTACAGAAACAATGGCTCAAATTGGAGTTGTTTGCTTGGGAATTTATTTATTAGGATCTGAATTAAATGCAAATACAAAAATTGGGATGACATCATCTGAAATTGAATATTTAAAACCCGTTTTTCCAAACGAAAAAGTGATAGTACTTTCTGAAAAAATATATTATCGTTTTGGAAAATTAAAATGCAAAGTTAAAATGTTTAATAATAGTGGATTAGAAGTTTGCACCGGAACTATTTCTGGAATGATATTATAGCTATTTTTGACTATAATGATATCATATTATTTAAAATATAATTGTAATAATAATTGAAAAAAAGAGTTGTTATAACCGGACTTGGCGTTGTTGCT
Source organism: Flavobacterium sp. (assembly GCA_043731625.1). Taxonomy (GTDB): domain Bacteria; phylum Bacteroidota; class Bacteroidia; order Flavobacteriales; family Flavobacteriaceae; genus Flavobacterium. The sequence goes on from JAYTIV010000087.1 coordinate 19,035, forward strand.
CCAAATGGAGTAGGAGTTGAGGCGTTCTTAAATGCCATTCAAAACGGAATTTCTGGTATAAAACACGATCCAGAATTAGAACGACTACAATTTTCTTGTCAAATTGCTGGAACTCCAGAAGTTTCTAATGCTCTTACTTTGAATTATTTTTCAGAATTAGAATTGCGAAATTTTAATTCCACAGGTATTTTGTATGGCGTAATTGCAGGTATTGATGCTTGGAAAGATGCCGGTTTACCGATAGAAAATAATGAAAATCCAGATTGGAATACAGGAACAATTTTCGGAACAGGAACTTCTGGAATTGAAAAATTTAGAGAATGTATTTATAAAATTGATGATTTACAAACACGAAGACTTGGGAGCACATCGGTTGCACAAACAATGAATAGTGGCGTGAGTGCCTACCTTGGTGGAAAACTAGGATTAGGAAACCAAGTAACTACAAATTCTTCGGCTTGTACTACAGGCGCAGAAAGCATTTTAATGGGGTTTGATCGCATTCAATCTGGTCAAGCCAATAGAATGTTGGTAGGAAGTACCAGCGATTCTGGACCATATATTTGGGGAGGTTTTGACGCCATGAGAGTGTGTACTTTTAAACACAATTCATTACCTGAACAAGGCTCAAGACCAATGAGTGCAAGTGCTTCTGGATTTGTACCAGGAAGTGGGGCAGGAGCTTTAGTTCTAGAAGATTTAGAAACCGCACTACAACGTGGTGCCAAAATATATGCAGAAGTTTTAGGCGGCAACACAAATTCTGGAGGACAAAGAGGCGAAGGTACAATGACAGCACCAAATTCGGTTGCAATTCAGAAATGTATTGTTGATGCATTAAAAAATGCTAAAGTTGAAGCTTCAGAAATTAATGCTATAAATGGACATCTAACCGCAACAACAAAAGATAGTTTAGAAATAAAAAACTGGTCAGAAGCTTTAGGAAGAAAAGGAAATGATTTTCCGTATATCAATTCATTAAAATCTATGATAGGTCATTGTTTATCAGCTTCTGGAAGTATCGAAAGTGTAGCAACAGTCTTGCAAATACATCATAGTTTTATTTTTCCAAATTTGAATTGTGAAGATGTACACACAGAAATATCAGAAATTATAGATACTAATCAAATACCGAAAAAATTAATAAAAACAAATTTGAATATTGTTGCCAAAGCTAGTTTTGGTTTTGGAGATGTAAATACTTGTATAATTTTTAAAAAATATAAATAATGAATACAACTGAAATAATCGAGATATTAAGAGGAATTATAAAACCTTTTATCAAAAATCAAGACGCTTTTGAAAACCTAACCGAAACAACTGATTTTATTACAGATTTGCAGATTAATTCCGCAAACTTGGTTGATATTATTCTAGATATTGAAGATGCTTTCAAAATAGAAATAGACAATCAATCTATGGAGAAAATGTTGAATATAAAAGCTGCACTAAATATTATAGAAACCAAATTGGCAGAAAAATGATAGGCAATGATGTTATTGATTTAGAATTGACAAGAATAGAAAGCAATTGGACGCGCAAAGGTTTTTTAGATAAACTATTTTCTGTTAGAGAGCAAAAAATGATTCAAAATGCTAAAAATTCGGAACTTATGATTTGGAATTTATGGAGTAGGAAAGAAGCAGCATATAAAATCTATAATCGTGAAACCAATATAAGAGCATATATACCTTTGCAATTACAGTGTTTTATTTTACCAAACGATGCCGATTATGTTCTTTGCAACAAACGAAAATATTATACAATTACAACAATTACTAAAGAAAAAATTGAAACAATAGCTGTAAAAAACCAAAGTGATTTTGAAAATTGTATTGTTTTAAAAGATTTGATTTCTGTAGAAAAAATAAATGGAATCCCACAAAATAAAATTTCAAAAAAACCTGTTACAATAAGCCATCACGGTAGATTTCAACAAATAGTATCATTGAAATAAAACTACAATCCTAGTCGTGATTTTAATTTCAAAAACAATAATGCAATAGAAAAGGCATCTTCTGATGAAGAATGTCGATCGCTTTTTTCTATTTTATAAATTTTGCACAATTCCTCTATAGAAAATTGTTTATCTGTAATATCGTGAACTTTACGATACATAACTTCTACATCAAGAGCTTCGTTTTTTATTCTTCCACAATCCATTTTTTCTAATGCTTCGTTAAGCATTTCGATATCAAAATGAATTCGATGACCAACTAATATTCCGTTACCAATATATTCAATAAATGCTTTTACTGCTTCCGGTTCACTTAATTTTGGTTGTTTGCTTTCAATAATAAATTCATTCGAAAGTCCGTTATCATGAAGGTATTTGTATTGTAATAATACAATTTCAAAACTATCATTTACCACAATACTATTGTCAATTACGGCTACAGCACCAATAGATAAGATAACATCTTTACTTGGGTTTAGCCCACTAGTTTCGGTACTCAACACAATAAATCGTGATGACTTTTTTTCGAATTTAGAAATATAATTTTTCCAAAATTCTGGATATTCTTTGTTTAATTTTTTTATCCAATCAAACATATTATGAAAATTGAGTCAGTTGAAACGAATCTTTAATTAATTCTTCTAAATCTTTAATAGGAGCAAGAGCATTTTTTAAATTTTCCTTATCTATTTTGGTAAGTTCTTCAATATTAATATATTGACCTGAACTATCATTTTTTAAACCCTCTAAAGTTCTAAATTTTGATAACGTAAGAAAAGCATCCGCACAATTCAAATAAATTTCTGAATGTTTAGGATCTACCATTGCCAATTGCTTGAAACGCAAATAAGTATTGTTTACACCACGAATATTTTGATTTAATACAAATAGACGTGCGCCATCAATCAACGGCATAAGTGCTCTAGTTTTAATATCAAATTTATCTTTATTAATTCCTTCTTCTTCAAGATTAAATTTCTTAAAAAAGTTAAGAGGAGATGGTTTTCTCAGGGCATCATTTCCTAAATAATCAAAAAAGAGTTTATTTTTTTTGACATTATTAAAAATTAAATCTGTGATGGCTTCTTCAATTTTTGGCTCACCAAAAGCTATTTCATAATCAAAGAAAATACTACTAATTTCATTGCTTATTTCACCTGGAGTATTCATCCAATTGCTATATTGTTTATTCCAGTCTGTCAATGACTTACACCAAAGTAAATTACTCGCAATATAACCATTTGGACAAAGTTCGTAACCTACTTTTTCTAAAGAAGAGGTTGCCTTTTTAGCAAGTTTTATAAAATAATCTTTAACATCACGATATTTATCAGCAGCTACATCTTCAAACACCAAGATACTGTCTTGATCAGTAAGTAATAATTGCTCTTTTCTACCTTGACTACCAATACTTAACCAAGCAAAACGAGCAGGAGGAGAACCTAATTCTAATATAGCAAGTTCAACAGAACGTTTGATTATAGCAAGATTTATTTCGCTTGCAATATTTGTGATGTGCGATAAAGGAATGTTTTTTACAATAGAAGTTTGTATTAGTTCGGCCAATTTCGAACGTACTTTTTTCAAATCTTTTGCGTCTTGAGAACGTTTGACTTCTTTGATCAACACACCTGGATTACTGGCTTGAGCAACAATTAAATCGTGTTCAGCTATAATTCCTTTTATTTCAGATTTATCAGATCCATCTTGAGTAACACATAAATGACTCACGTTATATTTGAGCATTAATAATTGTGCTTCGGCCAATGAAACATTCTCAGGAACTGTTAATACTGGAGAAGCCATTATTTTATCTATCGATGCCGATAAAGGAAATCGTCCTGTTGCAACTTTGGTACGCATATCATAATCGGTAACAATACCAATAGGCAATTGATTGCTTACTACAATTAGACTATTTATCAAATTATCTGTCATTAATTGCGCCACTTCTTTAACTGTAGTAATAATTTCGGCTTTTAAAGGTGTTTTATTATAAGATAAAGATTGAAAATACTGAATTTCTGATTGATTATTTGTAAAAACGACATCGTCTAAAAGCAATTTTCCTTTATTATTTCTATCATTAGGATTGTTAGAATTGGTAGCGAAACTTTCTAATAAAAAATTTAATACTTCGCCATTTTGAGCTACAAATGGTCTAAATATTGCAATAGGAATAGCAAAGACCACAGATTCTTCTCTGGCTTTTGCTGTCATCATATAGTTGTTTTTGGCGAAAAAGGGTCTTAATCCAAAAATATCACCTTCAACACATTTATTTAATAGAGTTTCTTCAGCATCAGAAATAACAGAAAGATTAATAACACCAGAAGACACTACATAAAAACTATCGTGCAATACATCATTTATTTGAAACAAAGTTTTGTTTTTTTCAAGATTAATCACACGAATACTTGATGCCACAATTTTTAATTCTTCAAATGACAAATTATTAAATGGTGGATATTCTTTTAAAAAATCTGCGATTCGTTCTGCAATGACATTCATAGTATAAATAGATGTAATAAAAGTGTAAAAATAGAATTTATTATATAATGAAACAAGTAATAGTTTTTTATTATCATACAACTTAATATATTGTAAAATAGCTGGAATAGAGTTAATTGTAACGCATTTTTGTTTTTTTCTATTTTACATAATATAAATTATAATTCAAATATATTTATTTACAAATCATTTAATGATTAATTACTTTCGAAATAATACTGCGCTAAATTTTAATTAGTTTATACATTTATTTTGAAATAAATTAAGAACTTTCATTATAATGGAAACCATTTAAAAAAAAATTAACTTATGATATTTTTAGTATTAGATTTAAAAAAAACATTTTTAAAAAAATATTTAATAGTTAAAATCTTAACAAATTTTAATTTATAATCAATTGATATTTAAATTGTTAATTAATTACTTTGACTTTATTCATTTGTTTCTTACATAATTTGTTAATAATGTATTTTTTATCCTACAAAAATTAAATATTGTTGTATTTCGTCGATTTTATTCTACATTTTAACATTTAAAACGATGATATTTACCTTTAAACCGTTTAGATTTGCAATGTGTTTTAGTTATTCCCAAAGTAACTCAAACTATACATAAATCTTAACCTACTACTATGAAGAAATTAATTACATTAATGGGTGTATTGCTATGCACTATTGTGATTGCCCAAACGTCTACAATAACTTATACTCCATCGAGTGCTGTTATTTCGAACCCTGAACGTGGATTTTATAAATTTACTTCTGCAAAATCTACATCGTACCAACTTCTAAATCAAACTACCCTAACAAATTATAGGCTTAACAACAATATTACCTTGTTGTACAGAGAGTTTCGATTAGAGGATTTTAAAACTACCGCTATTTCTCAAAGTTTTTTAGACAATATGCAAACTGATTTTAATAGAATTAGAAATGCTGGTTTAAAATGTATTATTCGTTTTACGTATTCTAATAGCGAGTCTGCATCTCCTCGTGATGCTTCAAAAGCTACAATTTTAGCTCATTTATTACAATTGCAACCATACTTACAAGCTAATGTTGATGTTATCTCTGTCATGCAAGCTGGATTTATTGGAGTTTGGGGCGAATGGTATTATACCAGCCAAGCTGAGTTTGGTGGTGAAGGGTATAATGGTTCTTCATTAACAACTGCAAACATCAACAACAGAAGAGATGTTGTTAACGCAATGCTAAATGCCTTACCTTCATCTAGAATGGTTCAAGTTAGAACACCTGCATTCAAAAGACAAATGTACTCAACTACTGCCTTGCCTGATTCTCAATCGTTTAACGAAACTAATCTTGCTAGAGTTGGTCATTTTAATGATTGTTTTCTAGCAAGTTCTACAGATTATGGAACTTATGTTAATCCTACAATAGAATACCCATATTTGATGCAAGAAACAAAATTCTTACCAATGGGTGGTGAAACTTGTGCTTTGAATTCTCCAAGATCTGATTGTGCTTCTGCCCTACTCGAAATGGAAAAATTTCACTGGTCTTATCTGAATTTAGATTATTACCCTGGTGTTATTGATGGTTTTACAACTGATAATTGTTTTACTGATATTCAGAAAAAATTAGGTTATCGTTTTGAGTTGACAACGGCTACTCTACCTCAAGCTGTTTCTTTAGGAATGTCTTTGCCTGTAACCCTTAAAATTAGGAATCAAGGTTATGCTAGTTTATATAACGAGAGAAATGCCTATATTGTTTTGAAAAATCTAACGACTAATCAAGTATATCCTATTTTGATGAGTGCTGATCCTAGAACTTGGTTAGGTACAAATGAAATTACCATTACTGAAAACTTAGCTTTGCCTGCAAATATTACAGCTGGAAATTATAAAATGTATTTGAATTTGCCTGATAGTAATACAGATTTGTCGTCTAAACCCGAATTTTCAGTTCAATTTGCAAATCAAAATGTTTGGGAAAGTGCAACAGGTTATAATAGTTTAAATCATACATTAAGTATTGTTGCTGGTTCTCTTGCGGTTGCTGATAATACAAAATTTGATATGAATATTTATCCAATTCCTGCAAAAGATAAAGTGAGTATTGAATTAGAATCTATTAATAATTATACTTTTACTTTCTACAATGCTTTAGGACAAAAAATAGCAACCAAAAATACTTTAGAAACCAATAAATTAACGATTAATACTCAGGAATTAAGTGATGGTTTATATTTTATTGAATTTTCTAAAGGAGCTATAAAAGATACTAGAAAAATTATTGTAAGACATTAATAATAATATTTTTAAATTTAGGACTGTTTGTTTATATTGAAAAAGGGATTATATATTATGTATAATCCCTTTTTTTTTATTGAAATATTTTTTTTGCTTTCTTCTTCAAGTTATGTTTCAAACCAAATTGTACGGAATTGGAATAATATTTTGATTGTATAAAGACCTCTATGTTTAATGTCAACATAGTATAATCAAACAATTGATAAGTGGCATTTTCTGTGACACGTGTAAATGTTTTGCTAAAATCATCAATAAAATAACCTCCTTCTATTTTGGAAGTGAAATTCTTAACATTTAATTCCCAACCCAAACCTAATCCTCCATATAAACGATGTTTTATCATCCAGTAAGGATACCCTATTGATAAATCTCTTGAGCCAATAGAGAATTGTGTTTCTAGGTAAGGAATAAGTTTTGATTTTTTAATTTCACCATCATTATACATAAATTTGATAGTTGCAGCAGCATCAATAGCATCATCAAAAGTGGTAACTTCTGATTTATTATCACCTAAATCTCTAATGATTTGTCTAGAAAGTGCTATTTTGTTCGGGTTAATAATTGGATTTGTATCAATAGTGTCTTTAGAAAGGAAACTGTTGGTATAATAATTACTTTCGAATAATGCGTTAACATTGATTTTCTTCAGAATATAAAACTCTTGATAAATATTCAATCTACCTTGATATATTTTCTGATTCATTCCAGCAGCATTTTCAACAGGGAAAAAATTAATTTCTGAAGATCTGAAAGTCTTATTTTTTGAATAATTAATTCCAACTCCAAATTGAAAATAAGGATCTGCAGTTTGATTTATAGCTAGTCGTAGTCTTGACCAATATTGAGGTTTATTATCTTTTGCAGCAGTTGTGTATTTATACTGTACACCCGTTAATGCATTATCATAATTAGAATCGTATTTCTTTTTTATGTCAATTTTATAGAATTTATCATATGTTGCTCCAAGACTATGAATATTTTCCTTTTTGTCATAAAAATTATAGGACCCAATATTTTTGAAAATTGCAGGTTGTGATAAATTGGTTTGTACAGAACTTAAAACATCTATATAATTCCCGTTTCTCAACCTATTTTCTTTTCTTAATTTTTTTAATATATCTGGATAAAACAATTCACTTTCATAACTTATCAAGAAATCTTGAAGGTTTTGTTTTTCAAATACAACATCTGTATTAAGTATTTTTCTAACAGTTTCTTTTTCTTCACACTCTGTCATTGAATTTGCTAATTTCCAAGAATCTTTAAATCTACCTAACTCATGATACACTTCGGACATTCTGGCTTTTACCTTCATATCGGTAGGATTGGCATCTATATATGCCAGATACTCACTTTCTAAAAATTGATAATCTTTTTTCTCAATAAGCCAATTCATTCTTGTTAAGAAATCTATATCTTTAGTCAATCCTGCCCATTCATATGCTTTATGAAACTCATCATTATCTGCAAATAACCAAGCAATTGGAGCTATCAATTCATCTAGATTTAGATTTGGTTGTGTATCTTTTAATTCTTCTCTAGCTTCTTTTGGATTGGTATCTAGTAAATGTTTTATATAGTTTTTATAACTTTTATTGGTGGTGTCTAAGCCAATTAAAGCTTTTAGAGTGCTTTTTATCTTATCTTGATTTTCTGGAGTATTATAATTAGCAATATAACTATTTAATAATTCTGTATCTTTTGGAGTTACTTTCATTTGTTCGCTCATCCATTTTTCGCGAGAAATATCATTAGGATACCCAATTAATCTATCTAATTCTTTAGAATACAATACATTTTCTTTGGTGTAGTTATTAGTTACATAATCTTCATACACTTTCCATACTTCGTCTCTTTTCTCGTCCCAAGACATTTTTTTGGCATATTTATTCCATTTAACAGAATCAATAACTGGACTATTGAAAATTTTCTTTTTTAAATCTTCAAATTCCATTTTCTCTCTCTCCTCAATATTCCAGTCGACACCGTATCTAAAAACTTTTACATCGATTAAATATTTATTAAAGGCTGCTTTTGCTTGTTGTGCCATCAATACTTGTTGTGCCTTTTCTCTTGGACCTTTATAATCAATATCAATTACTTTCAATTGGGGTTTATTAGAATATACTGAATATAAATATCCATCTACAAATGGTGATTTGGTATATAATACCCCTTGTGATTTTAATTGAGATTCAATTCTATTGGCATTTGTAGGACTACCATACATAAACCAATATTGCTTTTTATCTTGTTCCGGATTAATTTCTTTAACCGTAAAAAAACCATTTTCTGCAGTATGAGTATATCTTGAGGCACGCCAATTCATCACTATTTTACCAGCATCATTTGCACTAACAAAACGCATTTGTGGATAAGTTCCTGTTTGTTGCTCCATAAATTTTTTGAACTCTGGAAACATCGCATTATCACTTCCTTTTGTTTTATGCCAACCTAAATTTGAACTATTACGCAAAGCATAATCACCAGCACTTTTATTGGCTGTAGCTGGAATTTGATATACATCATCTGGATGTACAAAATGAGTCCATACACCTGTAATCAAGTACATCGATTGCAAATTGTATCTCTCATCATCATTTAGATAAAATCCGCTTGAAATTCTAGGATAATCAAAGAAATCTTTGTGATATGGATCATAGTCAAACTCTCTATTTCCTCCATCTGAAGTTTGCCCTAAATAAAGACTACACATATATTTTAGAGATGGCATGGCTTTCTTTAATTGCAAAATTCCTTCTTTATCAATGATATTAGATGGTGGCACATAAGTAGTTGGTAGTTTACCATAATTACTTATATCCCATTTTTTCTTAACTGTATTCATAGATGTTTCAATAAACATCTGATTTTTCCATAATTCTTTTGTCAAAGAAACGTGGTTGTATCCGTGAAAAGCAAGTTCATGTTTGTTTTTTGCAACATCATTTACAAGCCAGTCGGTTAGCGCTTCTACTTTATTTCCTGTTTTTATTTTTCTAGTATTCCATTGATCTAAAGTAAATGGTGGTATTATTTTATTTCTATAATCAAAGGTTAGCATTGCTGAATAAGGAATTTTATATTGTTTGGCTAAAGCTGACATATCTGGCCACCATACTTTTTGTACAAAATCTGAAGTAAACAAATTCATTTCTGATTGAATAGGTTCTGCTTTAATATCGTATTGAGGTGAAGGAAAATCATCTAAAAAAATAGTTGCTGTATTGGCTACAGGATATGGTATTCCTTCTAATCCTTTTAATATTCCGGCAAAAATAAATCCTCTGTCCGCTTTTAAGAATTCTCCTGAGGTATTGTATAATAAAACTTTTCCATTACCTATTGAATTTTCAATAATTGCTGGATAACTAGGATCATTTAAAGCAGTTGCTAATACTTTGATTTTATTTG
>JAYTIV010000088.1:0-4319 GCA_043731625.1 Flavobacterium sp.
TTACCAAAAGCAGCAAAAACAGCAATCGATAGCTGTTTTTAAATATAAAAAAGAATATTTGCTGCATAGTATTTAAAAAATTAATATCTCAAATTCCAAATTCCAAAAAGTTTGTACATTATATTTTGGAATTTGGAGTTTTAAACTTGGAATTTATTTTATAAGGATGCTTCTAAATTTCGGAATATTTTTCAATGCCATTCCGGTACCACGAACAACGGCGCGAAGCGGATCTTCAGCAATATAAACTGGTAAATCTGTTTTTTGCGAAATTCGTTTGTCCAAACCACGCAACATCGATCCACCGCCAGCCAAGTAAATACCTGTGTTGTAGATATCTGCTGCTAATTCGGGTGGTGTTTGCGATAGTGTTTCCATTACGGCATCTTCAATTCGTTGTATCGATTTGTCCAACGCTTTGGCTATTTCGCGATACGAAACATCAACTTGTTTTGGTTTACCTGTCAATAAATCTCTACCTTGAACCGACATGTCTTCTGGTGGCGTTTCTAATTCTTCAAGTGCAGCACCAACAGTAATCTTAATTTTTTCAGCGGTACTTTCTCCCACAAAAAGATTGTGTTGGGTACGCATATAATAGATGATATCATTAGTGAAAACATCACCCGCAATCTTTACCGATTTGTCACAAACAATTCCGCCAAGTGCAATAACTGCAATTTCAGTAGTACCACCACCAATATCTACGATCATATTACCTTTTGGTTGCATAATATCAATGCCTATACCAATTGCAGCTGCCATTGGTTCGTGTATCAAATATACTTCTTTACCATTTACTCGCTCACACGATTCTTTTACTGCACGCATCTCAACTTCTGTAATTCCAGACGGAATACAAACTACCATACGCAAGGCAGGAGTAAACATTCTTTTCTTTAAAGCTGGAATACTTTTGATAAACATACTAATCATTTTCTCAGACGCATCAAAGTCGGCAATAACACCATCTTTCAATGGTCGTATTGTCTTTATGTTTTCGTGTGTCTTTCCTTGCATCATATTTGCTTCTTTTCCTACAGCAATTATTTTTCCAGAAATTCTATCACGCGCAACAATTGATGGGCTATCAATGACAACTTTGTCATTATGAATGATAAGAGTATTAGCGGTACCAAGGTCTATCGCGATATCCTCGGTCATGAAATCAAAAAATCCCATAAGTCTTTTAAGGGTTTATTATGTTTATATAAATTTTAACGCACAAAGTTAAACAAATTAATGTTTAAAATGACGTGTTCCTGTAAATACCATTGCAACTTTATTTTCATTACAATAATTTATGCTTAATTCGTCTTTTATTGATCCACCAGGTTGAATAACAGCTGTGATTCCTGCGTGACTTGCAATTTCTACACAATCTGGAAAAGGAAAGAATGCATCACTTGCCATTACTGCTCCTTTTAAATCAAAACCAAATGTATTTGCTTTTTCAATGGCTTGTTTCAAAGCGTCTACTCTTGAGGTTTGTCCTGTTCCAGAAGCAATTAATGTTTTGTTTTTTGCAAAAACAATGGTATTTGATTTGGTATTTTTACAAATTTTTGATGCGAAAATTAAATCTTCAACTTCATTTTCAGTTGGTGATGTAAGGGTAACGGTTTTTAACGCTTGTTTATTGTCTGTGATGTTGTTTTTATCTTGAACTAAAAGTCCGTTTAAACAAGTTCGAATTTGTTTTTGAGGTAATGCAACATCGTTTTGTATTAAAATAATTCTATTTTTCTTTTCTGACAAAATAGCAATTGCATCCCCACTATAACTTGGCGCAATTACAACTTCGCAAAACAAATGATTTATTTCGGTAGCTGTTGCTTCGTCAATTGTGCTATTTGCAATCAATACACCACCAAAAGCAGAAGTTGGATCGCAAGCCAATGCATCAAGATAAGCTTGTTTTATAGTCTCTCTAGTTGCTAAACCACAAGCGTTGTTGTGTTTTAGAATTGCAAAAGTTGGGTTTTCTACTTTAAATTCTAAAATCAAATTTACAGCTGCATCAACATCAAGTAAATTATTATATGATAATTCTTTACCATGTACTTTTGTAAACATTGCATCAAAATCACCAAAGAAAAAACCTTTTTGATGAGGGTTTTCACCATAACGCAATATTTGACCATCAGCAACACTTTCTTTATAAAAAGTATCATCGGTATTAAAATAATTAAAAATAGCAGTGTCGTAATGCGAAGTTACATGAAAAGCTTTTGTAGCCAATAATTTTCTATTCTCAATTGTTGTAGCACCGTTTTGATTGGTAAGCATTTCTAAAAGTAGTTCATATTCATTTACAGAAGCTACAATTACAGTGTCTTTAAAATTTTTTGCCGCAGCACGAATTAATGAAATTCCGCCAATATCAATTTTTTCAATAATATCACTTTCGTTTGCGCCAGAAGCTACTGTTTTTTCAAAAGGATACAAATCTACAATAACCAAATCTATTTGAGGAATTTCAAATTCTTTCATTTGTTGAACATCACTCTCATTGTCTTGACGATTTAAAATTCCTCCAAAAACTTTTGGGTGCAATGTTTTTACTCTTCCGCCAAGGATAGAAGGGTAAGATGTTACATCTTCTACAGGAACTACGGGTATGCCTAAATTTTTAATAAAATCTTCTGTTCCTCCAGTAGAATAAATAGTAACATTTTGGGTGTGTAATTTTCTAACAATGGGTTCCAATCCTTCTTTTGAAAAGACAGAAATCAATGCCGAATGAATGGTTTTTGTAGTGCTCATTTAGTAGTGTTGTTTATTTGTGCAAAAGTAATTTTTTTATATCTAATTTTCAATGCAATACTGTAACATTATTAAAAATATAAAGACAAACTTTAAACAAATTATTCATTAGGTTTTTGATAAAAAAATAATGAATTTTACTTCACCATAATTTTTGTTATATGATTGTTTATCTCCGTTTGCTTTCTGAAAGTTTTAGTTTTGCGATGAATGCACTTCGCAATAATAAATTACGTACTTTGCTTTCACTATTAGGAGTAACTATTGGTATTTTTTCTATCATCGCTGTACTTACAGCTGTTGATTCTTTAGACAAAAAAATCAAAGGCGATTTGAGTACTTTAGATAAAAATACGATTTATTTAACCAGCCAATGTTTTGGACCAACAGATATTCCACGCTGGAAATTAGAACAATTTCCAACAGTAACATATGAAGAATATCAATATCTAAAAGGTTCTGTAAATAATGTAGAAAATTCGTGTTTTCAATATTTTGCTGGAAGACAAAATATTAAATTTGAATCAAAAACAGTTTCAGATGTAAATATTGTACCTGTTACTTTTGAATTTTCAGATATTCAACGTTTGGAAATTGAAAAAGGACGGTTTTTTAATGAGCCAGAATCGAACTCAGGAAATTTGGTTGTTGTATTAGGGTATGAAATAGCAAAAGGACTTTTTGAAGATTTTGATCCATTAGGAAAAACAGTTCGAATATATGGCCAACGATTTACAGTAATTGGCGTAACCAAAAAGAAAGGAAAAAGTTTAGGATTGGGTGATAGTGATGATACTTCGGCTTTTTTTCCGTCAAATTTTTTAAGAAAATTATATGGTGATAATAATGAAAATGTTTTACCTGTAATAGTTATCAAACCCGAAAAAGGGATTGATGTTCCAGCTTTACGTGGAGAAATCGCTCAAAAGCTTAGAGGTTTTAGAGGTGTTAAATCTGAAGAGATTGATAACTTTTTTGTAAATATTTTATCTGGATTTACTGATTTTATTGACAGTATCTTTAGTCAGTTGAATGTTGTAGGCTGGATTATAAGTGGGTTTTCGTTACTTGTTGGTGGTTTCGGAATTGCCAATATTATGTTTGTCTCAGTAAAAGAGCGTACTAATTTAATTGGAATTCAGAAATCTTTGGGTGCCAAAAACAGATTTATTCTGTTTCAGTTTTTATTTGAAGCAGTAATTTTGTGCGTTATTGGTGGTTCTATTGGATTGTTTTTGGTTTGGATTATTTCGATAGTATTATCTAACGTGATGGATTTTGAGTTTGTTTTGAGTATAAAAAACATTTTATTAGGGACATCAATATCCATTTTAATAGGTTTGATAGCAGGAATTCTGCCTGCTATATCTGCATCGAGACTTGATCCAGTTGAGGCAATTAGAACTGGAATATAAATAATAAATAAAATAAAAAGCATAAAAAAATCCCGAGAATTAATAGACTGCCCCCAAAAAGTTAGACACTATTTGGGGGTATTTTTATGGAAAGAAAAGTAAAGTATGATTATGCATTTAAACTTGAATGCGTAAAAC
>JAYTIV010000089.1:0-1687 GCA_043731625.1 Flavobacterium sp.
CTTATTTTTCCGTCACTTTGAATTTGTGAACCAATTCCTGCATTAAACAATTCATCATCTTCTAATAACGAAACTGCAAATACAACAGTTTCTAATGCAGAATGTGATTGCAAAAAGTCATAAGAGTCTTTTACTATTCGAATTAATGCTTCTTGCTTTGCAACTTTTGTTTCGTGATTGGTTGATGATTCTGAGAAAAAACCACCATGAATAATAATTTTCATTTAGAGTATTTAATTTATAGATAGCAGGAAATTTATACTTTTATATATTATTGTAAAATTTTACAGTCTATTATACATATTGAGAACTCTTAATTGTCATTTTAAAAGTATCTAAATCAAAAGTATCGTTTTTACTCATAACATGAGTCACAAGATGATTGATTGAAATGGGTTGACCTAATTCTACTTGGGTTAAATTGGTGTCTTTTACTTCTCTACCATCAACCAAAATAACTAATCCAGAACCAATAGCTTCCATCTGACGTCCATTGGTAATGAGTAAACCAGTATCTTCTCCAAGACCAATACCTAATACTTTTGGGTTGCCCACAACTGCTTGAAACAATCGACCAATTCTACCTCTTTGTACAAAATGAGTATCAATAATAACATCATCAATTAATCCTAATCCTGATGTGATTTTCACTTCTCCTTTTAATAATGCTTCACTACTACTTCCTTGGTAAATCATACTACTCGACGCTGCAGCAGCTCCAGCAGAAGTTCCTGCATAGATAAAATCTTCATTTTTATATTTATCAACTAAGATTTCATCAAATTGAGTACCACCCAAAATTGATGTCAATCGCAATTGATCACCACCTGTAAACATAACAACATCGGCAGCTCTCAATCGGTCTAAAACTTCAGGATCCATAGCTTGTTCACGACGTTCAATATTGAGAACATCGGCATTGTGTGCATTCAAATAACTCAATGCTTTTACATATTCTGGACCAATTTCTCTCGGAATTTTTGAAGCTGTAGTAATTACTTCTATCCTTGATAATTCTTTATGTTTAGATTCTTTTATGATACGTTTCAAAATGCCTTCTTCAAAGAAATTTAAATTCTTTGAAGCATTTTTATCTAAATCTGTTTCAGTAAAACTGCCTTTATCAACAGCACCACCAATTATTATTAATTTTCCTCGTATGTTCATTCGGTAAAAATAGCTAAATCTTTAAATAATGCAAATCTATTTTGCTTTTTTGAATTAATTAATTAGCTATTATTTTTTTATTTGAAAAATTTTTTATTCTACTAATTAACTATTGTTTAATACTATTAACACGAGAATTTAAACAAAAAAAGATTAAATATTGAAGTGATAAAAAATTGAAAATCAAAGCTAAAGGATAACTTTAAGAATAAGATTTTCAAAAAAATAAAATAAATTTTGACAAACCGGCTAAAAAATTTACTTTAGTAAACAAATACAGTATACTTTTAACAAATTCGTTACCAAAATAAAAATCAACTGACTAACAATAATCCAATGAAAATTCTAAAAATACAAGCATTACGTGGACCAAATATTTGGAGTGTACAAAGAAAAAAATTAATTCAAATGCGTTTGGATTTGGAAGAAATGGAACTTTCTCCTACCAATAAAATTGATGGATTTAGAGAGCGAATTGAAGCGATGTTTCCTACAATGATAGAACACCGTTGTTCTGAAG
>JAYTIV010000090.1:0-10741 GCA_043731625.1 Flavobacterium sp.
TTTCACGATGAGCCACAATGCGCAGCTGTTTGTCCTGTAGATTGTTGCATACCCGATACCAATCACGTAGAAAGTGAAGAAACACTGCTCAACAGGCAATCCTTTTTGCATAACGAATAAAAAAAAATCCTGAAAGTTTCCTTTCAGGATTTTTAGTTTATAAACTGTTTTCTTTTAGAATTTAAATCCTAAACGAGCATAATAATACGCTCCGCTGAATCCCATTTGAACCGCATCCCAATAACCACCAGCTTCAACCCAGTCATCTTGTTGATCAGGATAGATATTCAATAAGTTGTTCGCTCCAACGGTTAATTTTAATGATTTTGTCATTTTGAAACCTAAAGTCAAATCGGTTACAATTTTTGCAGTATAGGTATCAGTAGCTGCTTTTATTTGATTGTTAAATGAACCATAATCAGCTACATCTTCATAAACTTGATAGTCTAATAATTTTACTTCGCTAAATCTTGTAAAGGCTAAACCAGAATCAAACCATTTGTAACCATAGTTCAAATTCAATCCAAATTTGCTTTTTGGAGCAGATGCTAACAAAAAAGCTTTGTCTCTTTCTCCAAAAAAGGTTTGTTCGTCAAGATTACCGTTTTTAACTTTTGTAATTTTCATATCATTGATGTTTCCAACAAGAGTAGCACCAATTTTAGAATCTCCGATAGTTTTTTTCCAAGCCAAAACAACATCCAATCCTTTAGTTTCAGTATTAACACCGTTAGTAAAGAACTGTGCAGCATCAACATTTAATCCTAATGAAGAAGCATCGAAATAACCAGTTAATACTATTCTATCCTTAACATTTATAAGATATCCATCAACAGTTGCAGTAAAATTTCCGAAATTTCCAGTCAAACCTACAGATGCATTATTAGATGTTTCTTCGTTTAGTTTATCAATTCCAAATGCTTTGGTTACTGGACTTTCATTACCAGACAACAATACTTCTGTTGCTCCAGAACTACTAAAGTTGGTAAAACTAGTATTGTAATAAATTTGTGCCAATGATGGCGCTCTAAAACCAGAACTAAAAGAGCTTCTCAAACTAATTTTGTTTGACATTTTTAATCTGTAAGCAAATTTATAATTTAAGGTACTTCCAAAATCACTATAATTTTCATAACGAATGGCTGCACTCAACAAGAAATCTTTGGAAACATCTAGTTCAGCATCAGCATAAAAAGAACTACTTGATCTATTTTCGCTCACTTCATTTTTTGGACTGTATCCAGGAAAACCTTGAGAACCTCCTGGTCTAGGATCGCCAGATACAGGGTCAATTGGAGCAAATTGTGTAGTTGGGTCTAAAATAGGATTACCATTGGTATCATAAGTTGCATACGAACCTACTTCTCCTGCAAAAATTTCAAATTTCTCCATACGGTATTCTGCACCAAAAGCAATATTTAAACCATTCATTACAGATTCGATGTTTTTAGAAAAATCAAGATTAGTGGTATTTTGACTCAAGCTGTGACCGCCAGCTTCAAATTGTTTTGGAGAAGCTGCCTCTAAAGAAGCATTCAATGTACCTTTGATAGTATAATCAAATTTGTTTTTACCAAATGCATTACTCAAATCTATTTTCCAACCCTTAGCTGTTTTCATTTTGAAACCAGTAGCGATCGAGTTGTCTAAAATTTTTGAAGTAATTCTAGGTGTAAAACCGCCTGGATATATAGATTCTACAACTCTTGCACCACCATTTCTAGTAAAAGCATAAGCATCAGTAGCTCTAGCATTAATTCCACCAAAAGCATAAAAATCTATATTCGAAGTCACTGGAATTGATAAATTTGCAGTTACATTTCCGCTTACAATTTCGGCTTCTCCAAATCCTTTTCTAAAATCAAAACCTGGTCGTAATGTTTTTTCTTTATTTAGAAGTTCACCAGTAAAGTTGACATATCCACCTTTATCACCAATTTTCACACCATAGTTAGCACCTATTTTTGTAGAATTCCCATCAAATTTACGGTCTTTCCCAATTGAATTTCCATTACCTTTTGTGTCTAAGAAAAAATTGGGTGTATTGGCAGTTCCGGTTGGAAAATTTCCTGGAGCATCTGTATTGTACATGCCATAGGTTACTGCTCCTGTTAGTTCATTAACATTGTCATTCAATACAATGTTGATTACACCAGCAATGGCATCAGAACCGTATTGTGCAGCAGCACCATCTCGCAAAATCTCAATTCTTTTGATTGAACTTGCAGGAATAGCATTTAGGTCGGTTCCTGTGTTTCCTCGTCCACGAGTTCCAAAAAGATTAATCAAAGACGATTGATGTCTTCTTTTTCCGTTGATTAAAACCAAGGTTTGATCTGGACCCATACCTCTAAGCGATGCTGGATCAACGTGATCGGCACCATCAGAACCTGATTGTTTATTGGCATTAAAAGAAGGTGCAACATATTGAAGTAATTCGTTAATTTCAATTTTACCACTTTGTGTAGTCACATCTTTAACGTTGATAACATCAATTGGCACTGCTGAATTTACAACAGTTCTTTTAGTGTTTCTAGAACCTACAATTTGCACTTCTTGTAGTTCTTGTGCACTGGTACTGTCTTTTTGAGTAACATTTTTCTTCGGGTCATTTTGTGCAAAAAGACAAGAAAAATTAAAAAATAATAATAATAAAGTAGTTTTTTTCATAAAATGATTAAGTTATAGTTAGCAAACAAATGTAATTTTTTTATTTAAATTATATGCATACATAGTAAATTTTATCTAAAAGTTTTGTTAGATTTGTTTAAAACTGTTTTGATGAAGAAATTTCTGTTTATATTTTTACTTTTTTTTAGCATTCAATTCTCAGCTCAAGTAATTGAAAAAGCTATTCTATTAAAAGATGTTGATACAAATCTTCCTATTGAAGATGCAACAATTCTAGTCATGAAACCAAAACTTCTTTATCTAACAAATTCAGAAGGAAAAGTGAATTTCAAATTAAATGGAATTTCAAATATTCAAATTACACATCCATCTTATATTGGAATTACCATTCGATCAATTATTCTTAAAGATAAAGAAACAATAGTTTTACTAAAAAGCAATGAAAATAAATTAGAAGAAATTATTTTAACCAAACAGCATCCTCAAAAAATTCTAATCAATTTAATTACCAATTCAATTAAAACACTTACCGTTCCTGCTCGGTTAAAAGTATATAGTAGAGAGTTTTTTAAGTTAAATGGTGTGAATACGTATTACAATGATGGATTAATAAATTTTCAATTATTTAGTAAATCAAAAAAGTTTAATTCAAATATTTTAGTAGAACAAAATAGATCTTTTGGTTTGGTCGAAGATAATGTAAACTCGGAACTTCTTGGATATAATCTTAATGATATTATGGAGAATTATTATAATTTTAAATATCTAAATCCAATTCTTGATGCTAAAGCAAAAAAAGAATATGATTTTATAATAAAAGGATATTCAGATGATGCAAACTATTATAAAATGACAATAATACCTCTGGAAGAAGCAAAAGGATTATTAGATAATTACACTATTATTTATGATTATAAGAAGAAATTGATAATAGAAGTAAATTCTGTTGTTTTGCCAGTTACTATTGCAAAAACAAAAGATAAAAAATCAATTGGATCTAGAAATATTTACAAATCTATTTACAAATCAATTTATAGATTCGATGGGAATAATTATTATCTCCTAAGTTCAAAAGAAGAAATAGGTTTCGAACGTATTGATAAAAACAAAAAAACGGAAATAGAAGTAAAGAATTATTTAATGACGACAAATTTCAGTACACAAAATTATAGTTTTAAAGATAGTGAAGTTTTTAAAGACAAAACTCTTTTCAATAAAAAAAATGAAATTTTATCAGACTATTGGAATATTTCTGGATTAACAGCAACAGAAGAAGAAAAAGAAATCATTGAAAAAATTGAAAAGGAACAATAAATCTTCCTAAAAACATCAAATCCCAATTTCGTTATTTAGATGCTTTTGTAACTTGGTATTATTACCTTATATTTGCACACTTTTTAAAATAAACCATCATAATGAAAGCAGGAATTGTAGGATTACCAAACGTAGGAAAATCAACATTGTTCAATTGTTTGTCTAACGCCAAAGCGCAAAGTGCTAACTTTCCGTTTTGCACCATAGAACCCAATATTGGTGTAGTAAACGTTCCAGATCCAAGAATCGAGAAACTCGAAGAACTAGTTAAACCAGAACGTGTGCAGATGGCAACTGTTGATATTGTTGACATTGCAGGTTTGGTAAAAGGAGCAAGTAAAGGTGAGGGTTTAGGAAATCAATTTCTTGGAAATATAAGAGAATGTAATGCAATTATTCATGTATTGCGTTGTTTTGATAACGATAATATTATTCACGTAGATGGCAATGTAAACCCAATTCGCGATAAAGAAACCATTGATATCGAATTGCAATTAAAAGATTTAGAAACAGTTGAAAAAAGACTTGAAAAAGTAAAAAGAGCTGCAAAAACTGGAAATAAAGAAGCGCAAGTAGAAGAAGGTTTACTTAACCGAATTCGCGAGACTTTGCTACAAGCAAAATCAGCAAGAACCGTTGTGCCCAAAGGATTTGAAGAAGAAGAATTGTTCGAAACGTTTCAATTAATTACATCAAAACCAGTATTGTATGTCTGTAATGTTGATGAAGATTCGGCTGCAACCGGAAACAAATATGTAGACCAAGTTCGCGAATTAGTAAAAGACGAAAATGCCGAAGTTATTGTACTTGCTGTAGGTACAGAAGCCGACATTACCGAGTTGGAAACCTACGAAGAACGAAAAATGTTTCTTGAAGATATGGGATTGCAAGAACCTGGAGCATCAGTTTTGATTCGTGCCGCCTACAAATTATTAAAACAACAAACCTATTTTACAGCAGGTGTCAAAGAAGTTCGTGCTTGGACAATAAATATTGGAGCAACAGCGCCACAAGCTGCAGGAGTTATTCATACCGATTTTGAAAAAGGATTTATACGTGCCGAGGTAATTTCATATGAAGATTATATTCATTATGGTACTGAAGCCAAAGCCAAAGAAGCAGGAAAATTTAAAGTGGAAGGAAAAGAATATATCGTAAAAGATGGCGATGTGATGCATTTTAGGTTTAATGTGTAGTTCAAGAAAATAGAACAAAGAAGCAAATAAAAAAGATTAGCTGTTAAAGAAATTTTGCAGCTTTTTTTGTTATTTTAAAAACATTTTTGTTCCTTTATAAAGCCATAGATCTATTAATATGAAACTACAACAAATCAAAGTAAATAAGAGTAACAAAGAGACCATTCTTTTTGCTACGGATCAATTTAATGCCCAAAATGCTACACTTGTTCTTGCTTTTGGAGAGCGAAAATATTTAGAAAAAACAAAACCATTTCAAAAGCTAAAGAGCCTTTATCCTGTTGCTCAGATAGTTATCTGTTCAACATCAGGTCAAATTTCAAACACAAATCTAGTAGAAAATAATTTAGTTGCAACTGCAATAGCTTTAGAGAAAACGACTATCAAAGTTTCCGAAATTGACATTCTATTAAATTCAGACATTCATGCTTTAGGAAATACAATTAAGCAGGAACTTTTATCAGATGATTTAAAATCAATTCTCATCATTTCCGAAGGAAGCTTTATTAATGGTACTGAACTTATAAATGAATTGATTATACAAACAAAAGAGACTGTTCCTATATTTGGAGGATTAGCTGGAGATGAATATAATTTTGAAAAAACAATTGTAGGTTTAAATAATGATGCTACACAAGGTAAAATTGTTGCTATTGGTTTTTATGGTGATGCCATTCATTTTGGTTTTGGATCGGAAGGTGGTTGGAGCGATTTTGGTCCTGAACGAGAAGTAACACATTCAGTTAAAAATATTTTGTATAAAATAGGAGATAGATTTGCACTAGATTTATATAAAGAATATCTTGGAAAATATGCCGAAGAATTACCAGGTTCATCTTTGTATTTTCCGCTTTCGATGAAAGAAAATACAAAATCAGAGCCTGTCGTAAGAACTATATTATCAATAGATGAGGTCAATAAAACTATGACTTTTGCAGGAAATATTCCTTTAGGTTCTATGGTTCGATTGATGAAAGGAAATTTTGACAAACTCATAGATGCCTCCTACAATGCTGCGGCACTTATTCATACAAATCAAAACCAAGAACCCGAATTGGCTTTATTAGTAAGTTGTGTAGGCAGAAAAATAGTTTTAGGAAATAGAATTGAAGAAGAAATAGAAGTAGTAAAAGAGGTTTTTGGTGATAAAATGCTAGTTTGCGGATTTTATTCTTATGGAGAAATTTCTCCAACATTAAATAAAGTTGCTTGCGAATTGCATAATCAAACAATGACTATAACAACGATATATGAATCGTAATCAAAATGGACAAGCAAAACATTCATAGACAACTCAAAAGACAAATAAACAAATATCTTTCCGCTGACCTATTAGCAGACAATGATGTTTTAAGTAAGTTTATTGAAGTGGTTAATTTATCCTATTTAAGTTACGAAAGAGATAACGAATTATTCGAACAATCTTCACGTTTGAACGATATAGAATACTTTCAAATTAACCTAAAGTTAAAAAATGAATTAACTAAAAAAGAAGCCATTCAAAGCAAATTAATTTATGCAATACAACAATTAAATGATAATGAAGTTACGCTTGGTAATGAAGATAACTTGATTGATTTGTTAAACATTTTAAATAAAGAAATTGAATATAAAAAACAGTTTCAAGACAAATTGTTTGTAGCAAAATTGAATGCTGAACAAGCCAATGAAGCAAAATCTGACTTTCTTTCAAATATGAGTCATGAAATTAGAACTCCATTAAATGCTATTATTGGATTGATTTATATCATGGAAAAAGAAAATTCTTTAACTAGTTTTCAAGAAAATATTGATGTTTTAAAACATTCTGCACAAAACCTATATTTGTTAATTAATAACATACTTGATTTTAATAAAATTGAAGCTGGTAAAATAGATATAGAACATATTCCATTTGATCTAAAAGAACTTATTTTACAAATATGTAAGTCATTAGAAATAAAAGCAAACGAAAATTCAAATAAAATTGAAATTGAAATTGACAATAATTTTACGTCAAATTTCATTAGCGACCCATTGCGAATAGGACAGATTATTACCAATTTAGTTTCAAATGCAATAAAAT
Organism: Flavobacterium sp.; assembly: GCA_043731625.1. Lineage (GTDB taxonomy): Bacteria > Bacteroidota > Bacteroidia > Flavobacteriales > Flavobacteriaceae > Flavobacterium. The sequence continues at coordinate 7,207 of JAYTIV010000090.1, forward strand.
TTACCAAAAACGGATTTATTAAAATTAAAGTTGATCAAATAGAAATAAATCAAAACAACTCTACATTTAAAATTCAAATTATCGATAATGGAATTGGAATTGATGCAGATAAATTTGAACAAATATTTCAAAAGTTTGAACAAGCAGAAAAAACAACCACGAGAAAATTTGGTGGAACAGGATTGGGATTAGTTATTTCAAAAAAATTACTTCAATTACTTGATTCCGATATACAATTGGAGAGTGAAATAGGCAATGGCTCTAATTTTAGTTTTGTTTTAAACGTTCCCTTTTTTACAAACAGTACCGATCTAAAAAGTGATATTTTATACCACGATTATAAAGAAGAAAATCTTGAAGGATTGCGTGTGCTTCTAGTAGAAGATAATTTAATTAATGTACGAGTAGTCGAAAAAATTCTTTCTCAATGGAATGTAAAAGTAGATGTTGCTTTAAATGGATTGATTGCGACACAGAAATTTGAAATAGGAAAATACTACATCATTCTAATGGATTTATCAATGCCAGTAATGGATGGATATGAAGCAACCATTAATATTAGATTTATAGATTCTACCATACCAATTATAGCTTTAACGGCATCAGCATCTTATGGGTATCTTGAAAGAGCAATTTTGATAGGTATTAATGAATACATTATAAAACCTTTTAATCCAAAAGAATTAAATCTGAAATTGAGAAAACATTACAAGTAAAATTTAGATTAATTTTCAAAACTATTATCTTAATCATCAATCTAAACTCAAGGTTAATATCATCTTAATAACTTCTACAAAAATCATTTTAAAATTGGAGCGACATTCCATATATTAGCGGACTCGAGGTTTTTGCGAAAAGCAAAGACAGAATAGAACGCAGTTAAATTCGATACAATTCAAAATGTCAGACCAAACCCAATATAACGAAGATAATATCCGTTCACTCGACTGGAAAGAGCATATCCGTATGCGTCCAGGAATGTACATCGGGAAACTCGGTGATGGTTCTTCGCCAGACGATGGTATTTATATTCTTCTCAAAGAAGTAATCGATAACTGTATCGATGAGTTTGTCATGGGTGCTGGAAAAACTATCGAAGTGACCATCAAAGACAAAACCGTTGCTGTTCGCGATTATGGTCGTGGAATTCCGTTAGGAAAAGTCATTGATGTCGTTTCTAAAATGAATACGGGAGGAAAATATGATTCCTTGGCCTTCAAAAAATCAGTAGGATTGAATGGTGTCGGAACCAAAGCTGTTAATGCATTATCCAATTATTTTAGAGTAGAATCGGTTCGTGATGACAAACAAAAAGGAGCAGAGTTTTCTGCCGGTAATTTGACTCTCGAAGAAGATATCATCGAGACTACCAAACGCAAAGGAACCAAAGTTACTTTTATTCCAGATGAAGCCATTTTCAAAAATTACAAATTCAGAAACGAATATGTAATCAAAATGCTCAAAAATTATTGTTACCTCAATACCGGTTTGACCATAATTTATAACGGAGAAAAATTCTATTCAGACAATGGTTTACGTGATTTATTAGAAGAAAACATTGCCGAAGAAGACAAAGTGTATCCAATTATTCATTTATTGGGCGATGATATCGAAATTGCCATAACCCACAGTAAATCGCAATACAGCGAAGAATATCACTCGTTTGTAAACGGACAAAACACTACTCAAGGTGGAACGCATTTAGTAGCTTTTAGAGAAGCTATCGTTAAAACCATTAGAGAATATTACAACAAAGGATTTGAACCTTCTGATATTAGAAAATCTATTGTAAGTGCGGTAAGTTTGAAAGTAATGGAACCTGTTTTTGAATCACAAACCAAAACTAAATTAGGTTCTGCCGATATGGGATCAGATCCCGGAATGCCATCGGTGAGAACCTTTGTAAATGATTTTGTCAAAAACAAATTAGACAACTTTTTACACAAAAATCCAGAAACAGCCGATTTGCTTTTGCGCAAAATTTTGCAAGCTGAAAGAGAGCGTAAAGAACTTTCGGGCATTAGAAAATTAGCCAAGGATAGAGCCAAAAAATCAAGTTTACACAATAAGAAATTACGAGATTGTCGCGTGCATTTGCCAGACATCAAAAATCCAAGATATCTAGAAAGCACCTTGTTTATTACCGAAGGAGATTCGGCTTCTGGTTCCATAACCAAATCGCGTGATGTCAATACCCAAGCGGTTTTTAGTTTGCGAGGGAAGCCTTTGAATTCCTATGGAATGAGCAAAAAAATTGTGTATGAAAACGAAGAATTCAATTTACTTCAAGCGGCGTTAGACATTGAAGATGATATGGAAAACTTGAGATACAACAATATTGTTATTGCCACCGATGCCGATGTCGATGGGATGCACATACGCCTGTTGTTGATTACTTTTTTCTTGCAATTTTTTCCAGAATTAATCAAAGAAGGACATTTGTATATTTTGCAAACACCACTTTTTAGAGTTCGTAATAAAAAAGAAACCATCTATTGCTACTCTGAGCAAGAACGTAAAGATGCTATCGAAAAACTAAAACCGAAACCAGAAATCACCCGATTTAAAGGATTGGGAGAAATATCGCCAGACGAATTCAAGAATTTTATTGGAGAAACCATCCGTTTAGATCCAATTATGATGGACAAATCAACCTCTATAGAAACCTTATTAGAATTCTATATGGGCAAAAACACACCAGACAGGCAGACTTTTATCATCAATAATTTGAAGGTGGAATTGGATGTTGTAGAAGCAAATTAAATTTTAAAGATAGATTTAAAATAGTCAATGAAAGACGAAGAAGAAGATAACATTCCGAACGAAAGCGAAGACGAAACAAATGATGCCCTAAACGATTCATCAATTCCTGAAGAATCAGAAAAAGGTTTTGAAGATAGAGTTTCTAAAGGCAAAAATCATTTTTACGAAAATGATGAAAATCCAGAAGATACCATTACCAAAGTTACAGGAATGTACAAAGATTGGTTTTTGGACTACGCTTCGTATGTAATTTTAGAACGTGCTGTTCCGGCTATCGAAGATGGTTTTAAACCTGTGCAACGACGTATTATGCACTCTTTGAAAGAGTTAGATGATGGTCGTTACAACAAAGTGGCCAATGTCGTTGGGCACACCATGCAATATCATCCACACGGAGATCAGAGTATTGGTGATGCGATGGTACAAATTGGTCAAAAAGAATTATTAATAGACTGCCAAGGAAACTGGGGAAATATTCTCACTGGTGATGGTGCAGCCGCTTCAAGATATATTGAAGCACGTTTGTCAAAATTTGCGCTAGAAGTTATTTACAGTCCAAAAATTACCGATTGGGGCGTTTCCTATGATGGTCGTCGTGCCGAACCAAATAATCTTCCCGTAAAATTCCCGTTATTGTTAGCGCAAGGTGCAGAAGGAATTGCAGTCGGACTTTCTACCAAAGTGTTGCCTCACAATTTCAATGAGTTAATTGATGCTTCTATAAAAATCCTAAAAGGAAAATCATTTACACTTTTTCCTGATTTTCAAACCG
>JAYTIV010000091.1:0-4261 GCA_043731625.1 Flavobacterium sp.
TTAGCCAAATGTATAAATTAAAGACCGAACTTCCAAGTACAAAACCAACTTTGAAGTTTGCCTAAAACCCCAATTGCGCCAAACCGCTGTTGGCAGAAGATTTTGTTATTGAACGATAAATTTACTTTTTAGGATAGTGCCATTTTTTTCTACACTTAAAATATAAATTCCTTTTGAGAAATTTTGAACGTTAATTTTTGGGTTTTCTGTTGTTGAGTCTTTTGAGTATATTAATGCTCCAAGTAAGTTATAAATTTCAATTTTTGAGTTTTCTAAACTCTCGTTTGAAAGTGATATATTGATAAAGTCAGAAGTAGGATTTGGATAAATTTTTAAAGAATTTCTTTCAAAAATTTCTACATTTAGGTTATTACATTCTTGTTGTGAAAGTACATAGGTGCTATTTGGGTCTTTACTTACCCAATTTTGGGTTACATTTGCAATATCATCTACAAAAATACAAGTTAAGTTTGTGTTGTTGTTTGCATAAAAGCGAGGAATTGTAAAAGTGTCAATTATTGTAGTACCATTTAGTAGCTGGTTACTACCATTTTGAACGAATAAACTTTGCATATTATTATTTCCGCAGTTTAGTAAACCTAAATTAGTATTATTGTTTACATTTAATGTGGATATAGTGTTATATTGACAAGCTAAAAATTCAAGTAAAGGTAGATTTGATATCTCTAATGTTGCTAATTGATTTAGGTTTACATTTAGATATTTTAACAATGAATTATTAGATAAGTTTATACTTGAAAGTGAAGTGTTGTAGAGTAAAAGATAATCTAACAACGTATTATTGTCTAAATTTATAGATGGTATAATTGCGTCTTTGATAAATAGATATTTTAAATTCACATTGTTTGTTAAATCAATATCTATAGTTGGAGGTAATTGATCAAATCCTACACTAATATATAATTTTTCTAAAAGACTATTTTGTGAGGTATTAAAATTTGTAATTTGATTGCGGTAGGAGCTGAATTCTTTTAAGTTACTATTGTTGGATAGGTTTATAGTAGTAATTTGAGAACAAGCAATAATCAATTTATTTAATTGTAAACAGTTATCGATATTGATAATGCTGGTGTAATCATTAAAAATTGTAATTGATTCAAGGTTTACGTTTTGGCTAAAATCTAAATTTGTTACAAAACAAGCTGATAAAAAAAAATGTTTTAAGTTGGTTAATGAGCTTAAGTTTAATGTGTTAAATGATCCATATCCGCCAAGTTCTAAACTTTCTAAACTAACAAACGCTTCTAGCCCAGTATAGTCTTGAATAAAGTCTACTTGAATTATGAGTGAAGTTATACTATTGACATCGCTTGTTAAAACCTGTTGATTCAATAAACCATCAGAATCAATTTGTTGATTCAATAGTTCTTGTTCAAAAATCGGGTCAGGAACGCTGGTATATTGTGATTGCATTGGCAAAAACCAAAAACACAATATAAATAGGATATAATTTGTCTTCATAAAAAATTTAGTTTAAAAGTACATTTATAAAGTTTTAATTTATAAATGTACTTTTTTTATTTTTACAAATTTAGTTTTTGTAAATAATTTTTTGGTCTATAAACCCAGAATCTGTTTGTTTGGTAATAATATGGTATTTTCCAGATTGTAACTGCTCATACAAGGTTGGGTCAGATGCTTTTATTTCGTCTAATTGTTCTTGTGTATAAACACCAGTACCTAAATTGTTTAATGACTTAACATCGCCCGAAGTAAAAGGTTCAAATGAATAAAAACAAACAGGTGCATTATTTGTATAAACTTGTTGGCCAAGTATTGGTATTTTAACCCCAACATAAGTAGAAGTCGATGTGTTATATTGCTGGTATATTGATTGGGAAACAACTCCTGTTGGAGAACTAAATTCGTAATTGAACCCTGTTTGAAAACGCATAGTAAATGGACCACAATTCCAAACATTAGCACCTGTATTGGTTGTGTTTGTAGAATACGTTTTTGAATATGCAGCAGTTGGAACTCCACTTCCACTACCTCCGCCACCGCCCATTGCGAATGGTTCATACAAAACTGAAATATCTGGAGTTTCATCCTCAAAAACATTTAGTTTTTGTCTGAAAATATTATTCATATTTCCTTCAATATATTCTTTCATTCTCTGCACTTGTCCGGGTGTGAAAAGCCCGTTATTTCCTATATATGGAGCAGAATTTCCTAAATAATTATTTCCTTCATTGCTTGTACATACATAAGGTGCACCTACTTGGTCTTTTACTAATGGATGCGATACAAAATTATTCATATTCCAACTACCATCAACAAGACTCACATTGCTACAATAATTATTATTTGATGCGTAAAAACTTGCTTGAGTGTCAGCGACTAAATCGCCCTTTGTAGTAGCATTATATTGAGGAGAGGATGTATTTCTAGTTACATTTTCTGCATTTGTCCAGTAAGATGGGGAAACTGATGGTACTGCTAATGAAGGACTTCCGTTAGCTAAAGTACAAGGTGGTATGATATTATTATTACCAATAGTTGCATATTGACTACTTCCACGAGATACATATAAAAGTCCTAAACTGCTCCCCATTAATGATGGAATCAAACCCTTATGATGGATTGGATTATTTAGCGCATCAGCCAATAATATGTCAGTGTTGTCTGCACCAAATGTATGAAAACCAACATAAAAGTTATAAATATTGTAATTATGTTTTATCATAAAAATATTTATAGAATTGAAATCATATTTATTTTCATTAATAAACTGTTGTTTCATTGCTGTTGCCGTTGCATCATCATTTATTTCTTGTGAATAATTACTGTTATTTATTGTTGTTAATCCACGATACTTAAAAAATATATTATGCACATTAAAAGCTTCATTTAGTCTTGCGATAACATTTAATGCGTGTGTTTCTCCAAAATAATTAGTAGAAATAGCAGTTCCATCGTCATTATTTACTGAATGAAATTGAACATTTAATATAAATCTGTTGTTGTTTAATGTTATGGTTTGATTAACATTCGTAAATTTAGATAAATCTAACATTTCTGGAGTAGCAACGTGATTAGATTCAAATTGTAAAGCTTGATTTTGCGATGGTTGCTGTTGTTGAGCAATACCTAAATAAAAACAGGCATTCAACAAAATAGTCATAAAAATTTTCATAATAATAAATCTTCCCATTTTGGTTTTGTGGACTACCACTGGACGATAACTTTAGGTACTATTTTGAGGTTAGTTGTACCGCCCGTTTGTCAAATTTATGTAATAGCATAGCGACCTTATTTCTAATTTTGTAGTTGAATTTCACTTCCTACCGTTTTGATTAGTTTCCAGTGTTTCCCGATTCTGCCGTAAATTTTCTGCCAACGTCTCGTGGCTTGCCGAAGTTGGGGATTTGGTTAGCCTAAACTTTCAGTAAATCACTGATCACAAAAGTACAAAACAATGTGTAAATTAAAGACCAAAACCCCAATTTTTGCAAACCGCTGTTAGCTGTTCGTTGCTTTTTTTCGTTTAGTTTCTTTCAAATTCTATTTTTAGTAACTTTTTTAGCTTGTTTAAATCAGTTTCGATTCCGTTTCCAATTTCTACAAAATATTTTGTTTGCCAATTTTGAGTTTTTTGAGCTTGTTTATTTTCAGTTACGTTCCAATTTGGATAAACTCTTATTCCACGTTTTCCTTCTCCTTTTTTGCTTGTTAAAATTCTGTTTTCGCTCAAAACTGTTTTGTCGAAAATGAAAAATCCAAACCTTTCAGCTTGACGAGTTGCAATTAAGTAAAATTCAAATTCGTCATCAACATTATGCGGTTCAGTTATTCCGTTTTCATTCCGTTTCCAAATTGTTACAAATTGCCCAGTTTTGGTCGGAGTAATTTTCGCCATTCTGAATTTCACTTTTTGTTTATTCAGTTCAAAATTATGAGCAAAATATTCTTGACTTTCCTTTTCAGTTTCTACGTTTTCAAGTTCTATTCCGCAAACTTCAAATATTGACTTATTTAAAAGTTCTATTTCGGAAAATATTTTGCTGGAATTTGTCAATTTTGTTTAATTTATTTTTCATATTAATTTCTATTTTTCTGAGTCGCGCGGCAATGACAGCTAACGTCTCGTGGCTTGGCGTCAGTTGGGGATTTGGTTAGCCAAAAGTATCGATTTAAAAACCAACTTCCAAGTACAAAACCAACTTTAAAGTTTGCCTAAAACCCCAATTGCGCCAAGCATCTATGTAAAAGCATAACTTTGAGTTACCAAAAAACGAAG
>JAYTIV010000092.1:0-28816 GCA_043731625.1 Flavobacterium sp.
TTTTCCCAAGCTTTTTCAATGGTAGATTGTAATACGTTCATCGTTTGTAGATTTTTAGCAAATATAAACGCAATTTTCGAAAAAGAAATTAAAAAAGAATCAATTAATCAGTATCTGCAAGATAAGAATTAAATTTTTTCGGTTCTTCAAAATTGATTAAAAACCGTTTTTGTTTGCAATACAAATACATTTTAGAATTGCCAAAAATCATTACAGTAATTGGATTTAAATTTTCATCCTTACACAAATAGATAATGCCATTGTCAGGCAAATCTGTTTTAGATTCTATAGAAAGGTGGTATTCTTGGTCAATATTAATGTCGATTTTTTCTTCTGTAAACTCCGCTTTTCTGTCGCAAATACTTTCCATATTTCCCCATTCTTGGATAGCATTCCTAGATTGAAATTGGTTGAAGGTGTATACTTTTTTTTGTGAAATAGCACAAAAAGGAAGTAGTATTATAATGATTAGCAGGTTTTTAATGGTCATTAATTTAAATTTGGTAGCGCAATTAAGCAATTATTATTTGATTAAACTAATTTTAAAATCAAATAATTTTAATTTTTAACGTTTAAGTGTGTTTTTTAATCGTTCAAATACGTTTTTTTATCAAAAATATAAGATAATTTGAATAGAATTATATCCTTAAATTTATAAAGAAGAAGCCAATTTTTGCACTATTTTTGTTGTACTTAATAAAACCAATAAAATGCCTCGAATTCTTGCTATAGATTACGGCCAAAAACGAACAGGAATAGCTGTTACCGATGAATTGCAAATTATTGCATCTGGCTTAACAACAGTTCCGTCAGAAACCATTATTCCGTTTTTGAAAGATTATTTTTCTAAAGAAAATGTTATCAAAGTTATCGTGGGTGAACCTAAACAAATGAACGGTGAACCATCAGAAAGTACAGCTGTAATTGAATCTTTTATTGAAAAATTTCAAAAAAATTTCCCAGATATGAAATTGGTTCGAGTTGACGAGCGCTTTACATCAAAAATGGCTTTTCAGACGATGATTGATAGCGGATTGAAAAAAAAACAACGTCAAAACAAAGCTTTGATAGATGAGATTGCCGCAACCATTTTATTGCAAGATTATTTAACACGAAAAATGATCTAAAACTCTTTTTTACAAATTATTAATATAAATATGGAAGACCAAAATAATCCTTTACCAACTGATGTAGTATTAATAGGTGCAGGAATAATGAGTGCCACATTAGGAGTACTTTTAAAAATACTTCAACACGATATAAAAATTGAAATCTATGAAAGATTAGACAGTGCAGCTGCAGAAAGTTCTGATGCTTGGAATAATGCCGGAACAGGTCATTCTGCTTTTTGCGAATTGAATTACACACCCGAAAAAGAAGATGGCAGTATTGATATTTCGAAAGCCATAAAAATTGCAGAACAATTTGAAATTTCGAGACAATTTTGGAGTTATTTAGTCAACCAAAAACTCGTAGCATCTCCTGAGAATTTTATTCATAGCATACCTCATATGAGTTTTGTTTGGGGTGAAGATAATGTAGCATTTCTTAAAAATAGATTTGATGCTTTGCAAGAAAACCCATTATTCAAAAAAATGAAATTCAGTACCAATTTCGAACAATTAATGGCTTGGATGCCACTCGTAATGGAAGGTAGAAGTCCTAATGAAAAAATTGCGGCAACGCATATGAATTTGGGAACCGATGTTAATTTTGGAGCATTGACAAGAGCAATGTTTCACTATTTAAAAAATCAGGAAGGTGTTAACTTGTATTTTCATCACGAAGTAAGGAAACTTAAACAATCGGATAAAAATAAAGATTGGAAAATTACAATCAAAGATTTATCAAATGGCGAGAAGAAAAAAACAAGAACAAAATTTGTTTTTATTGGTGCTGGTGGAGGTTCATTGCCCTTATTAGAAAAAGCAGACATTCCAGAAGGTGATGGTTTTGGCGGTTTTCCGGTGAGTGGACAATGGCTTAAATGCATTAATCCAGAAATTATCGAAAAACATGATGCAAAAGTATACGGGAAAGCTTCTGTAGGCGCACCACCAATGTCTGTTCCGCATATTGATAGTAGAATGATTGATGGCAAAAAAGCACTACTTTTTGGTCCGTATGCTGGATTTTCTACCAAATTTCTAAAAAACGGTTCTTATCTTGATTTGCCATTATCATTCAAAGCAAACAATTTGATTCCGATGTTGTCAGCGGGATTTCAGAATTTGCCGTTAACGAAATATTTAATAGATCAAGTTCGTCAATCGCCTGAGGATAGGATGGAAGCGCTTCAAGAATATTTGCCCAATGCCAAAATAGAAGATTGGGAATTAGAAAATGCAGGACAACGCGTACAAGTCATCAAAAAAGACGAAAAAGGCGGTGGTGTTTTGGAGTTTGGTACAGAAGTTGTGACAAAAGCAGATGGTTCATTGGCCGTATTATTAGGAGCATCACCTGGAGCATCAACTGCTGTTGCCATTATGGTAGATTTGTTGAATAGATGTTTCAAAAACCAAGTAGCAACACCAGAATGGCAGGAAAAATTAAAACAAATGATTCCGTCCTATGGTGTGAAACTAAATGAGAACCCACAACAATTAGAAGACATACGATTATTCACTAGTCAAGTTTTGAAAATTGAAAATTAATGGATAATCTAAAACTACTATAAAATAAAATACTATTTTTGCCAACCGAAATATTGAAAAATAATTCGAAAATTAAAATTAAAGAAATGATATTACCAATTATAGGTTACGGTGACCCGGTTTTAAGAAAGGTATGTGAGGCAATTTCGCCAGAATATCCAGACTTGAAAGAAACGATTGCCAATATGTATGAAACGATGTATAATGCATATGGAGTTGGGTTAGCCGCACCACAAGTTGCACTTCCTATTCGTTTGTTTATCATAGACACAACACCTTTTGGTGAAGATGAAGATTTATCAAACGAAGAGCAAGCACAACTTAAAAATTTTAAGCGTACTTTTATTAATGCCAAAATGCTCAAAGAAGAAGGAGAAGAGTGGGGTTTTAACGAAGGTTGCTTGAGTATTCCAGAAGTGCGTGAAGATGTATATAGAAACGAAACCATTACTTTGGAATATTTTGATGAAGATTTCAACAAAAAAACCGAAGTTTTTGATGGTTTAGTTGCGCGTGTCATTCAACATGAGTATGATCATATCGAAGGAATTTTGTTTACCGATAAAATTTCATCGCTCAAAAAACAATTAATAAAAAAGAAACTTCAAAATATTATGGAAGGAAAAACCCGTCCAGATTATAAAATGAAGTTTGTGTCAAAAAAAGGCAGATAACGATTTCAAATTGAACCCAAATCAACAGTAAAAAGAACTAACAAATAATAAAATGAATTTAGAAAAAATATTAGCCATTTCTGGAAAACCAGGATTATACCAACTAAAAGTACAAACCAGAACAGGATTTGTGGCAGAATCATTATTAGATGGTAAAAAAATTACAGTTGGACTAAGAAGCAATGTGAGTTTATTGACCGAAATTTCTATGTATACCAATACAGAAGAAAAACCATTGGCCGAAGTAATGCGTGCTATTGCGGTAAAAGAAAATGAAGGTCCAGCAATATCACATAAAGAAGATAATGCACAATTGGTTGCTTATTTCAAAGAAATTCTTCCTGATTATGACCAAGATAGAGTATACCCATCAGATATAAAAAAAGTACTCAATTGGTACAATATGCTACAAGCAAGAGGAATGGTCTCAAAAGACGAACCTGTAATTGCTAATGCAGCAGAAGTTCTAGAAAAAGTAGTTGAAGAAGTAAAAGAAGAAAAAGCGACAACCAAAAAAGCCAAAGCCAAAAAAGAATAGTGTAACTACTTTTCAATATTTTAATCCTGTTATGATTTTTTCGTAACAGGATTTCTTATTTTTACAACAAATCAAATTCCTATGAATTCCAAACAAAATCAGCTTCAAGCTTTCGAAAGATTGCTAATTATTATGGATGAGTTGCGAGAAAAATGCCCTTGGGACAAAAAGCAAACACTAGCATCTTTGCGTCATCTTACTATTGAAGAAACGTATGAATTGGGTGATGCTATCCTCAATAATGATTTGAACGAAATCAAGAAAGAACTTGGTGATTTGTTGCTACATATTGTTTTTTATGCCAAAATAGGTAGCGAAACCAACCATTTTGATATGGCAGATGTTTGTAATGAAATTTGCGATAAGCTCATACATCGTCATCCTCATATTTATAGCGATGTTGTTGTTGCAGACGAAGAAGAAGTAAAACAAAATTGGGAAAAACTCAAACTCAAAGAAGGCAAAAAATCAGTTTTGGAAGGTGTACCAAAAGGGTTACCTGCTTTGGTAAAAGCAAGTAGAATACAAGATAAAGTAAAAGGTGTAGGATTTGATTGGGAAGAACCACATCAGGTTTGGGATAAAGTACAAGAAGAATTGAACGAACTCCAAGATGAAGTAAAAACAGGAAACCAAGATGCTATAGAAGCAGAATTTGGGGATGTTTTGTTTTCGATGATAAATTATGCTCGATTTCTGAATGTAAATCCTGAAGATGCTTTAGAACGCACCAATAAAAAATTCATCAAACGATTTCAATATCTTGAGAGCAAAGCTGGTGAATTAGGAAAACCATTAATGGATATGACACTTGCCGAGATGGATATTTTTTGGGAAGAAGCCAAAAAATTGTAAGTATGAAAACACCTTATTATGCTGTAATTTTTACATCCACACGTACAGAAATTGAGGAAGGATACTCAGAAATGGCTTCAAAAATGGAAGATTTAGCACGTCAACAAGAAGGATTTTTTGGCGTAGAATCGGCACGAAGTGATATTGGAATCACAGTATCTTATTGGAAAAATATAGAATCCATAACTAAATGGAAACAAAATTTAGATCATTTAGATGCTCAAAAAAAAGGCGTTTCAAAATGGTATGAAAAATATACTGTTCGAATTGCTTTGGTAGAAAGAGAATATTCTTTTGATAAATAAATTATTCAGCCAATCGTTTCAATTTATTGCGGTCGGTAATGGTGATTTTTTTCCCCTTTAAATCAATAAGTTCTAATTTGTTGAATTCAGATAATAACCGAATACAACTTTCGGTAGCAGTACCAATCATTCCTGCCAATTCTTCGCGTGATAGTTGTATTTGTAATGAACCATCTTCTTGGTTGCCAAAGGTATCTTCAAGATACAATAAAGTTTCTGCCAATCGTTGTTTAACTGTTTTTTGTCCTAACGAAACCATATGTGTATCTGAATCTTTCAAATCGCCACAAATTGTTTTCATCACATTCATCGAGAACTGATTGTTTTTATCAAAAAATCCCATTATTTCTGATTTTGGGATAAAACAAACTTGCATATCCTCTAGTGCAATGGCACTTAAATTGGCAGGTTCATCACTTATTAAAGAACGTTGCCCTAACAATTCGCCTTTTTGAGCAAGTTTTATAATTTGATCTTTTCCGTTTGGACTCAATTTGGTCATTTTGCATACGCCTTCTTTTACACAAAAAACTCCATTTACTGTTTCTCCTTCTTCAAAAATAAGTTCTCCTTTTTTGATGGTTTTTGAAGTTTTACAATTCGCCATCTTTATTAGTTCCTCTTTATTGAGTGATTTCAAAGAACTAAATTCTCTTACGATACATTGTTCGCATTTACTCATAATGATTTTGTTTTTTTAAAGAATACACAAATTTAAACCTTTAATATGATAAATATCATATTTTCATTAACAATCGTTTATCAATTTTGCATCAGGTAAAATGAGCAAAGTTATGGACACACAAAACTGTTTCCATTGTGGTTTAAATATTATAAATACTGAGGTTTATTTTTTTGATGAAAAACATTTTTGTTGCAACGGTTGTATGACGGTGTACGAAATTTTTAGTCAGAATGATATGTCTTGTTATTATGATTTCGAAAATACACCTGGAGCAACACCACAAGAAACTGTAGGTAAATATGATTTTTTAGACAATGAAAGTATTGTTTCAAAATTATTGGATTTTCAAGAAAGTACAACCGAAATTATTTCACTTCAAATTCCTCATATACATTGTAGTTCGTGTATTTGGATTTTGGAAAATCTACAGCGTCTTGAAAAAGGAATAAATTCGTCACAGGTTAATTTTCCTGAAAAAAAGGTGCGAATTACCTATAATCCAGAGAAAGTAACACTCAAAAAAATTGTATTGTTGCTCAACTCTATAGGGTATGAACCTTATATTAGTTTAGAAAATTACGAAACCGGCAAACAAAAAGTAGACCGAAGTTTGACCTATAAAATAGGTGTTGCCTTTTTTTGTTTCGGAAATATTATGTTGCTTTCTTTTCCTGAATATTTTGAGGTCAAAGAATTTTGGATTGATCAATACAGAGGATTTTTCCGTTGGTTGATTTTTGTCCTTTCGTTACCTTCATTTTTTTATTCTGCCAGTGGCTATTATACTGCAGCATGGAAAAGTTTAAAAGCAGGATTATTAAATATCGAGATTCCTATTGCTTTAGGAATCGTAGTGATGTTTGTTAGAAGTACTGTTGATATAGTTTTTGATTATGGACCAGGATTTTTTGATAGTATGTGCGGACTGATTTTCTTTATGTTATTAGGAAAATTATTCCAACAAAAAACCTATAATTTTTTAACATTTGAACGAGATTATAAATCCTATTTTCCTATTGCTGTAACAAAAATTTTAACCAATGGCGATGAAATTGCTGTATCGGTTTATGATATTGATAAAGGAGATAGATTGCTCATCAGAAACCAAGAATTAATTCCTGTTGATGGAATTTTAATTACTGATAAAACTGCTATCGATTATAGTTTTGTTTCTGGAGAAGCCATTCCAATCGAAAAAAATTCTGGAGATAAAGTTTTTGCTGGTGGCAAACAATTAGGAAAAGTAATTGAAATTGAAGTGCTTTTTTCGGTTTCACAAAGTTATTTAACCCAATTGTGGAGCAACGATGTTTTTCAGAAAAAAGTAGCTATAAAATACAAAACCATTACCGATACTATTAGTCGCTATTTTACTCCTGCTCTCATAGGTTTATCTATACTATCCTTCTTATATTGGATTTTTATCGATGTTAATACGGCTTTTAATGTTTTTACAGCAATACTTATTGTTGCTTGTCCTTGTGCATTGGCATTGACAGCACCTTTTACATTAGGAAATGTATTGCGAATAATGGGTAATAGAAAATTATACCTTAAAAACGCAACTGTTATTGAACAATTAGCCAAAGTCGATACTATTGTTTTTGATAAAACAGGAACTATTACGACTCATAAAAAATCTTCGATTGAAGTAGAAGGAAATTATTCTGATAAAGAATTAAGATTAATAAAAAACATCCTTCGTGGTTCAAATCACCCCTTGAGTAGAAGATTGTATGATTATTTACCAAATGTTTCAAAACAAAAAGTAGATGATTTTGAAGAAATAACGGGTAACGGTATTCAAGGAAAAATAGGTGTTCATATTATTAAAATAGGTTCAGCTCAATTTGTAGGCTTTACAGATGAAAATAATTTAAAACAAACCATTGTTCATATCAGTATTGATGAAAAACATATCGTAAAATTTATTTTTAATAATCAATATCGTGATGGATTGGAGTTGTTATTTCAAAAATTGAATAAAAACTACGAACTAAAAGTACTTTCTGGTGATAATGATGGAGAACGAGCATCACTGGAACAAATTCTACCAAAAAACACCGAATTAATTTTTAATCAAAAACCAGAACAGAAACTAGAATTCATCAAAAAATTACAAAATCAAGGAAAAAATGTGATGATGGTAGGTGATGGGTTAAACGATGCTGGAGCTTTGGCTCAAAGTAATGTTGGTATCTCTATTTCAGAAAATGTAAATGTTTTTTCACCAGCATGTGATGGAATTCTGGATGCTTCACAATTTGAAAAAATTGATTTCTTTTTGAAGTTTTCAAAAAATGCAATGCGCACTATTTATATGAGTTTCGGATTATCCTTATTATATAATGTAATTGGATTGAGTTTTGCCATTAGCGGAAATTTATTGCCCATAATTGCAGCAATTATAATGCCATTGAGTACCATTACTATAGTCAGTTTTGTTACTATTATGAGTAATATTTATGCAAGTAAAAAATAGAATTTTAAAACAATATATATAGTGTTAACAATATTTTCACATATGATAATTATCATAAAATATAAGAAAACGCAAGAGTAACTTTGTTCAACACAAATTAAGGTATGAGTGTCATTTATTTATTAATATCCATCAGTATAGTGGTTGCCATTGGCTTTTTTATAGCATTTATTGTTGCTGTAAAAACAGGTCAATATGATGATGATTATACTCCATCCGTTCGTATGCTCTTTGATGACGAACTAAAAACCAAAAAAACAAAAGAAGTTAAAAACCCAAAAGTAAAACAGATTTAATTATGGAAGTACAACAGTTTTATTACGACAACAAAATTGTTAAAAAGTTTATCTATGCTACAATAGTTTTTGGAGTAGTGGGAATGACAGTGGGGCTTTTATTAGCATTATTATTCTTATTCCCCAATTTAACCGATGGTATATCCTGGTTGAGTTTTGGTAGATTGAGACCATTGCATACCAATGCAGTAATTTTTGCCTTTGTTGGAAATGCAATGTTTGCAGGTATTTATTATTCGCTCCAAAGATTATTAAAAGCTAGAATGTTTAGTGATTTTTTGAGTAGTCTTCATTTTTGGGGATGGCAATTAATAATTGTGGCAGCTGCAATTTCGCTTCCATTAGGTCATAGTTCTTCAAAAGAATATGCAGAGTTAGAATGGCCAATAGATATTGCAATTACATTAATTTGGGTCGTTTTTGGAATCAACATGATTGGAACCATTCTAAGAAGACGGGAACGCCATTTGTATGTTGCTATTTGGTTTTATTTGGCCACATTTGTAACTATTGCAGTATTGCATATTTTCAATAGTTTATCATTACCAGTATCTTTAATGAAAAGTTACTCCGTTTATGCTGGTGTTCAAGATGCTCTGGTACAATGGTGGTATGGTCATAATGCAGTTGCTTTTTTCTTGACAACACCGTATTTAGGATTGATGTATTATTTTGTACCAAAAGCAGCCAATCGTCCTGTATATTCTTACCGACTTTCAATTGTACACTTTTGGTCATTAATCTTCATTTATATTTGGGCTGGACCACACCATTTATTATATTCTGCATTACCAAATTGGGCTCAAAATCTAGGAGTTGTATTTTCAATTATGTTGATTGCTCCATCTTGGGGTGGAATGATAAACGGATTATTAACTTTAAGAGGTGTTTGGGATAAAGTTAGAGTAGATCCAGTATTGAAATTTTTTGTTGTAGCAATTACAGGATATGGTATGGCTACTTTTGAAGGACCAATGTTGTCTTTAAAAACATTCAATGGTGTCACTCACTTTACCGATTGGATTATTGCTCACGTTCACGTAGGAGCTTTAGCCTGGAATGGTTTCTTAGCTTTTGGTATGATTTATTGGTTGGTTCCAAGAATGACAAAAGGAAAATTATATTCAATCAAATTGGCCAATTTCCATTTCTGGATTGGAACATTAGGAATTATAATGTATGCATTACCAATGTATGTTGCCGGAATTGTTCAGGCATCTATGTGGAAGCAATTTAATCCAGACGGAACATTAACTTACGGAAACTTCCTAGAAACAGTTAAAGAAATTATTCCTATGTATGCCATGCGTGCTATAGGAGGAACATTATATTTAATAGGAATGCTAGTGTTGGTTTACAACATCATTCAAACAGTAAGAGCTAATGCTGCTATCGAAGATGAATTGGCAGAAGCACCAGAATTACAAAAAATTAGTTCAAGTAGAATAAAAGGCGAAAAATTTCATCCTTGGTTAGAAAGAAAACCTATTCAGTTAACCATTTTGGCAACAATTGCAATATTAATAGGTGGTGTTATTCAAATTGTGCCCACCATAATGATAAAATCAAATATTCCTACAATTGCAAGCGTCAAACCTTATACATCATTAGAACTAGAAGGAAGAGATTTATATATCCGTGAAGGATGTGTGGGTTGTCACTCACAAATGGTTCGTCCTTTTAGAAGTGAGGTAGAACGATATGGACCACAATCCAAAGCTGGAGAATTTGTATATGATCATCCATTTCTTTGGGGTTCAAAACGTACGGGTCCAGATTTGTTAAGAGTAGGAGCGAAATATAACGACAACTGGCATTTTAATCATTTTTGGGATCCACAAAGTATTTCTACAGGTTCTATAATGCCAAGTTATAAATGGTTGTATGATAACAAAGCATTAGATATTTCTAATATTGAAACAAAACTGAAAACAATGCGTGAACTTGGTGTTCCTTATACGGATTATGAAATTGCCAATGCAAAGAAACTCATTCAAATTCAATCTCAACGAATTGAAGACAATTTACATTCTGACCCTGATTTTGTGAAAAGTTATGAAAATAGCAAGAAAAAATCAGAAGCAAAAGGAGAAAAATTTGTACCGATGCGTGATCGAGAAATTGTAGCTCTTATTGCATATATGCAACGATTAGGTACAGATATTAAAGTAAAAGATAACCTTAAAAAATAAAGATTATGTTCGAACAAATCAAACACAATATGGAGACCATTGCAGGTGTTGCATTCTATCCCATTACTTCCTTATTAATCTTTTTTTTCTTCTTTGTAGGTTTAGCAATATGGGTAATTTCATATAAAAAAGAAAAAATAGAAGAGTTGAGTAACATGCCTTTGAGCGATAATAATAAAGACTAATTTAATACAGTAAGCAATGAAAAAATTACTTCCATCATATGTAAGAGTTCTATTAATTTTCTTTTCGGTTTTTGCTGCTATGGAGTTTTTTATAGATTCAGGTGATAGACCATCATTTTTAAAATATCCAATGGTTTCTGTTTTCTTATTCGTTTTTCTATTCCTGTTAATAGCTATTGAGATAACAGTAAGCGCAGTGGATAATGTAATGTATCAATTAATGACTGATGAACAAAAAAAATTAGTCAACCAAACAACAACAGTAAGTATCAAAGATAGCGAATGGTTCAAAAACATTATGAAGTTTTTAACCAAATCACAACCTATAGAAAACGAAGGTCAGCTCTTACTTGATCACGATTATGATGGTATTAAAGAACTAGACAATAGTTTGCCACCTTGGTGGGTATATCTTTTCTACGGATGTATTGTTTTTTCAGCAGTTTATCTTATTCGATTTGAAATAATGGGTGGTGATAATCAAGAAATGGAATTGCAAAAAGAAATGGCTCAAGCTAAAATTGATGTCGAAAATTATATGAAAACAGCACCCGATTTGATGGATGAGGAAAAAGTTACACAACTTACAGAACCTGCAGATTTGGCATCGGGTAAAGCAATATTTATTACTAATTGTGTAGCTTGTCATAGAGCAGATGGTGGAGGACAAATTGGTCCAAACTTAACAGATGAGCATTGGGTTTTAGGTGGCGGTATCAAAAATATTTTTCACACCTTAGAACATGGCGGAAGAGATGGAAAAGGAATGGTTTCCTGGAAAGGTACTTTAAAACCAAAAGAAATGCAATTGGTGGCAAGTTATGTCATGTCTTTAAAAGGTAGTAATCCAAAAGATCCAAAAGCTCCAGATGGTGAAATATGGGTTGATCCTGCAGAAAAAACAGCTATTGTAAAAACAGATAGCACTAAAGTAAAATAAAAAAACATGTCAGATAATATTGATGACGATGCATTTAGAGATTCCATAGGAACAATTGATGAAAAGGGCAAACGAAAATTTATTTATCCTAAAAAACCAAAAGGAAAACTCTACGAGTACAGAAAAATAGTAAGCTATTTTCTACTCCTGATTTTGGTTGCCAATCCGTTTATAAAAGTAAACGGAAATCAATTTATGATGTTCAATGTTTTGGAACGTCGTTTCAATATTTTTGGATTCCCATTTTGGCCACAAGATTTCTATTTGTTTGTGATGTCAATGATAATAGGAGTGGTCTTTGTCATTCTTTTTACAGTTGTTTTTGGCAGAATATTTTGTGGTTGGATTTGTCCGCAAACCATATTTCTTGAAATGGTTTTCAGACGAATAGAATATTGGATTGATGGTGATAGAGGTTCACAAATGCGATTGGCAAAACAAGAATGGAATGCCGAAAAAATTAGAAAAAGATTACTGAAATGGGTCATCTTTTTTGTTTTCTCTTTTCTAATTGCCAATGTTTTTCTTGCCTATGTTATAGGTAGTGATGCATTGTATTTAATGATTGAAGAAGGCCCAATTGTACAACAAAGTAACTTTATTGCATTGTTAATCTTTACGGGAGTTTTTTATTTTGTTTTTGCTTGGTTTAGAGAACAAGTTTGCATCATTGCTTGTCCATACGGAAGATTACAAGGCGTTTTATTAGACAATAAATCAATAAATGTAGCCTATGATTTTGTTCGTGGTGAAAAAGAAATTGGTCGAGCAAAATTTAACAAACAAGAAGACAGAGCTTCATCCGGAAAAGGGGATTGTATTGATTGTAAGCAATGTGTACATGTTTGTCCGACAGGAATTGATATTAGAAACGGAACACAATTAGAGTGCATCAATTGTACCGCTTGTATTGATGAATGTGATTCGATTATGGAAAGTGTTGGATTACCAAAAGGACTTATTCGATATGCATCTGAAGATGAAATTGAGAAAAAAGAACCTTTCAAATTTACAGCTAGAATGAAAGGCTATACAGCAGTTTTGGGAATTCTTATTACTGTTTTTATTGGATTATTATTTTTAAGAAATGATGTCGAAGCTACTATTTTGAGATTGCCTGGACAATTGTTTCAACACAAAGGTGATAAAATTAGTAATGTTTATACCTATAAAATTGTAAACAAAACGGTTAAAGATTATAACGATATTCATTTTGAAATTATTTCCCATAAAGGAGAAATAAAAAAAGTAGGAAACCAACATTTTAAAGTCATTAAACAAGGAATTTCTGAAGGAACTATGTTTATTGAAATTAAAGAAATTGATCTGGATAATGATAACACAAAATTACAAATAGGTGTTTTTGATGGTAAAAATTTATTAGAAACCACCACAACAAATTTTCTTGCACCAAGAACTTTTAATTAAAAAAAATGATATTATGAAATTGAATTGGGGAACATCGATAGTAATTGCATTTATTTTGTTTATGACATTCATATTGTATTTTGTATATAAAATTGAGTCGGATACAAATTCTCAAAATGAGTTAGTTGTTGAAGAATATTATAAACACGATGCTCATTTTCAAGATGAATTAACCAAAATTCAAAACGCACATGATTTAAAAGATAAACCCACTATAATAAAAAACAATGAAGGAATTCTAATCGAATTTCCAGCAGTTTATAATCCGAAAAAGATTAATGGGAAAGTGTCCCTTTATAGATCGTCTAACAAAAAGCTAGATTTTGAAGTTCCGATTTCGACTTCTAGTGCTACTTTGCTCATACCTAAAAAAAGTTTGGTAGGCGGTCTTTGGGACATTACTTTATCTTGGAGTTATGAAGGGAAAGAGTATCTCACCAAACAAACTATTTATTTTTAATAAATTTAAAAAATATAATGCTTTATACCGCTTTCATATTTGGGTTAATCAGTAGTTTGCACTGCATAGGTATGTGTGGTCCAATTGCAATGATGTTGCCTGTTGATAGAACAAATCAAGCCAAAAAAGCATTGCAGATTATGACCTATCATTTGGGAAGAATTTCTGCCTATACTTCAATTGGTCTTGTTTTTGGGCTTTTAGGAAGAGGTTTTTTTATGGCAGGAATACAGCAACAATTATCTATTTTTATTGGTGTTATTATGATTGTTATTGTTGTTATTCCTAGTAAAAAATTCAATAATAATAATTTTTCAAAACCTATTTTTAGAATAATTTCCAAAATCAAATCAGCATTAGGAAATCAATTTAAAAATAAAAGTTACCAATCATTTTATACGATTGGTTTACTCAATGGTTTTTTGCCTTGCGGAATGGTATATGTAGCCTTATTTGGTGCTATTGCTATGCAAAGTGCTAGTTTGGGTGTTACTTATATGATATTGTTTGGTTTAGGAACCATACCCATGATGAGTAGCGTAGTTAATGCCAATACATTGATAACACTTTCTTTTAGAAATAAAATTCAAAAAGCAATTCCAGTGTTTACAATAATAATCGGAATGTTGTTTATAATGAGAGGTTTAGGTCTTGGTATTCCTTATATTTCTCCAAGTACTATGAGTTTGTATGTTCAGGCAAATGCCAATTGTCATTAAAATATTTTAAAAACTAAATAAACTAACAAAATGGAAAGACACGATTTATTACACGAGTTTCCTGAACATCAGGATAAAATTCACCAATTGAAGATGGAAAATAATCATTTCAAAAAACTTTTTGATGATTATCACGAAATAGAACACGAAATTCATAGAATCAATAATGAAGTTGAAGTGGTTGCAGACGAACACGCACATGAATTGAAAACAAAACTACTTCATTTGAAAGATGAAATTTATAATTATTTGAAAAATTAGATTAAAATCAAAAAAACCATCCTAAACTTCAGGATGGTTTTTTTTTACAAACAACAAATCATATTAAAAATATTTTTTAAACGGTCATAGAGAACAATTGGGTTTCTGGTTTATTGCGCATCAATCTTAAATCAAAAGCCATACAAACATTGCGAACAAATGGTTTGCCTTTTTCAGTAACTTCAATTTTGTTTTTATGAATAATTACTAAATCGTCATTTTCCATTTCTTTGAGTTGCAAAATTACTTCTGGAATTTCATCAAAATAATCAGCTTTATTCTCCCAAGAAGTTTCAAATTGACACATTAAGTTTAGAATGTGTTTTCTAATTATTAAGTCTTCAGAAGTGAGTATATGGCCTTTTACAACAGGCAATTTATCCCATTCTAGTATTTGATAATAATCTTCAATGTTTTTTACATTTTGAGCAAAACCATACCAACTATCACTAATGGCAGAAACACCCAAACCAATCATTAATTGGGTTTTTGATGCACTGTAGCCCATAAAATTGCGGTGTAGTTTTTTGTTTTCGAATGCTTTATAAAGCGAATCAGTTTTAAGTGCAAAATGATCCATACCAATTTCATAATAATCATTTTCGGCCAATAACATTTTACCTATTTCATAAAGATCTCTTTTTTCATCATCTTTAGGTACATCTTCATCCTTAAAACCGCGTTGACCATTTCCTTTTATCCAAGGAACGTGAGCATAACTATAAAAGGCTAATCGATCAGGTTGTAATGAATTTGTTTTCTCAATAGTATCAATAATATCTTCTCTGTTTTGAAAAGGTAATCCAAAAATAATATCGTGTCCTATAGAAGTATACCCAATTTCTCTTGCCCAAAAAGTAACTTTTGCCACATTTTGAAAAGGTTGTATTCTATGAATAGCGGTTTGTACTTTCTCTGAATAATCCTGAACACCAAAACTGACTCTTCTAAAACCTAAATCATATAGTTTTTGTAAATGTTCGTGTGTGGTATTATTTGGATGACCTTCAAAACTAAATTCATAATCTTTTGCTTTTTTAGCAAGACTTAAAATTCCGTTGATTAAATCTTCAAGGTTTTTAGTCGAAAAAAAAGTTGGAGTACCACCACCAAGATGAATTTCTTTGATAATGGGTCTTTCTCCAAGAATTTTGCAATATAAATTCCATTCTTTTAAAACGGCTGTGATATATGGGTTTTCGACTTCATGGTTTTTTGTAATTCGTTTATAACATCCACAAAAGGTACACATGCTTTCGCAAAATGGCAAATGAATATACAAACAAATTCCTTCGCTAGAATTGCTTTCTTGAAACGATTTTTGAAGTGAATCTATCCAATTTTGATAACTAAAACTTTCTTCATTCCAAAAAGGCACCGTTGGATAACTGGTATATCTAGGTCCAGGAATATTATACTTTTGAATTAAAGAATTTTTCATTTTATGAATAGTTTAC
Source organism: Flavobacterium sp. (assembly GCA_043731625.1). Lineage (GTDB taxonomy): Bacteria > Bacteroidota > Bacteroidia > Flavobacteriales > Flavobacteriaceae > Flavobacterium. The sequence continues at coordinate 16,135 of JAYTIV010000092.1, forward strand.
CATACAAAAGTATTTTTAACCTGATTGAAATAAAATGATAAATATCATATTCAGAATATTTTAAATAAAAAAAAGCCTCAATTATAAATTTTGAGACTTTCAGATATAACGATTATGATAAACTTTTATTTTTCAAACAAGCCCAAAGTTCCTCCAACCCAATCTTTGTCTTTGTTGAATTTTACACCAATCATTTCACCACGACTCAAACGCACAAGATTGCAAAGTAGAGTAGGAGCTTTGTCCTCTTTTTTCCAGACACAAAGCACACGAACTTCTACTTTTACTTTCCCGTCAGGCGATTGAAGAATTGGGATATAATTGACCTTTTTCTGAAGGATATAAAGCTCTTTATCAACTACTGCTTCTATATCTTCTTTTTTTACATGAAAAATAACTCCACTTCCAGAGAATGAAAATAAAGGTTTCAAAACATAATTTTCTAAATCTTCAGGAATAGATTTTAACTCGCTCAATAAAGTAGTTTCTATAAAATATTTTCCTTTAAGGTACGGTAAAATAAATTTACTGATTCTAAAAAACCAATTAGGATGTCCAGCCCATTCTACATCAAGATTGTCAGAAAAGCTAAAATTCAATTTCAAGTCTTTTCGCAATTCAAGCTCATCAAAAATCACTCGATTATAAATTCGTTTGATAAGAATTTCGTTTCCATTTTCGTTTAAATAAAAAAGTTGATTTCCTTTTTTAATGATTTCAGTTACACAAACAATGGGAATGCCAATATCTCTTCTACAATAATAGAAATCAATTTTGGTGTTTTGTTTTTCGGGTTCAATTTCTAGAAGAATTACATTTTCTTTTGGATGATTGTTGCAGATCACTTCCTCTAATATATTGATATATTCTTCTGGAGTAATACCATTAATAAAAGGTGTTAGTTCTTCTAAAAAAGGATATATTTTTTTGAATTTATCATAAATTACGTATTGATAATTATACAAAGAAGGAAAACCTTGTACTTCAATAAGTTTTGGAATAATTTCATTATTTTCTTCACAAATCCCAAAATCTATGGCTAAAAACGTGGTATGATTGTCTTCGTTAGGAACTTTTGTGTTTAGTTCTAATGCTCTATCTGTTAAAGTATTGAAGTCGCTTTGTTGAATTAATTTTATAACATCATTACAACCTTCTATTAATTGTGATTTTAGTTTTTTTGAAATAAAAAAAGGGGTTTCTGCCATTCTAAAAGTTGGCATATAATCAAAGTCAGAGGTTACACTGTCTTGAAATTCATGGTATTTTTCTAAACTAAAACTTTCATTAAAAAGTTTTCGGTATTTATCAATCATTTGAAAGAATATAAATAACTATTATTAGAGAAAAGAAAATTAATTTGAAAGTGATTTTTTGGTTTTCAAAATATCATTTATTGCAATTCGAATAAAATTCGGAATCAAAGTTTCATTAGTTTTATATATTTTTTCTTCGTCGAGCAGGTCTTCAAGCATATTTCTAAACTTGGTTCGTCCTTTCATATGAATGATTTTTTCTCTTGCTGTAGCTTTTCTCAAATTGGCAATAAAACTTATTGGATCAGCTTCTGGATGAAATTGTGTACCCACCATATATTTAGAAAAACGAACAGCCATAATTGCTCTTTCGTATTGAACGTGATCACGAATTTTTTCTAAAGAAATAATTCGAGCTCCTTTTTTTGAAAACAAACTCAATTTTGGTTGAACAACTTGATAATCCCGAGAGTCTACAGCATAAAAAGGATCAGGTAAACCTTCAAACAATGGGTCATTATAACCTTCTTTGGTTTTATGAATGGTCATAACGCCAAAGGAAGTATCATTTCGTTTTGTGATTTCGGCTAAACCAAAGTGTTTGCATGCCATTTGGAAAGAATGACAAATAAACAAGACATGCTTTTTGATTTCGTTTTCGTTATTCCATTTTACTAATGAATCAATAAATTGATAGTAATAGTCATCCCAAACGCCATCACCTTCAAGCGGATTTCCTGGTCCACCAGAAGAAATATAAATATCAAAATTGTTTATATCTGGAAATTCTGCTTTTCTACGTACATCAAAAATTTTAAAATTAACGATATGATTAAATCTATTGATGATATCAATTATGCAACGCATGCCTTGATTAGGCTCGCCATCATACATATCTAAAATTGCTATTTTTATGGTATGATCTTTCATTTTAGTAGGATTTTGAATTTATGCTTATTACAAATATATTATTTTTTTTTACAGTATAATCTATATAATTATATTAATTACTTTTATAATTATAGTCCTTTTGTAAACTCACCTGTGATAAAATCTACAACTTTTGATAAATCATTTGTCTTTTCAAAAACGGCCAATTGTTTATCTGCACCAGTACCGTTTTTCATAATTGTATGAACAAAATTTATTTGATCGCGACTACCCAATTCATCTACTACATCTTCAATAAATTCTAATAATTCACCTATAAGTAGTTTAGTTTCTACTTCTTTTTGCAAACCAAAATCAATCATATTTCCTTCTATCCCATATCGAGCTGCGCGAAATTTATTTTCTTTTATTAAGGCAATTCGATAGATATTGTAACTGGTATTTTGAATATTTAATTTGTATAATTTGGCTACAATAGCTTGAATAATAGCAACTATACACATTGTTTCATCTACTGTTAAACTCATATCACAAATACGAAATTCTATTGTATCATAAAAAGGATGCAAACGCAAATCCCACCATATTTTTTTTGGATTGTCTATACAATTTGTTTTTACAAGAGTTTCGAGATAATTATCATATGATGCTACAGAGTCAAAATATTCTGGTAGTCCAGTTCTTGGAAATTTATCAAAAACTTTGGTTCTGAAGGATTTATAACCTGTTTGTCTTCCTTCCCAAAATGGGGAATTGGTAGATAATGCAAAAATATGTGGTAGAAAATAGCAAGCTTGATTCATTAATTTTAAACCAATTTCTCTATTTTCGATACCTACATGACAATGCATTCCAAAAATTAAGTTGGATCTTGCTGCATCTTGCAATTCGTTTACAATGTTATGATATCTTGGGTCGTCTGTAATGGGTTGGTCTTGCCATCTTGAAAATGGATGCGTTCCTGCACCACCAACAACTAAGTCTTGCTTTGCTGCTAGTTCTACAATTTTACTTCTCAAATATTTGATTTCATCACTCGCTTCTTTTACATTTTTACAAATATTTGTACCTACTTCAACCACCGATTGATGCATTTCGGCTTTAACTTGCTCATTCAAAATTATTTTTGCACCATCTACAATTTTAGATAAATGAGAGCGTAAATCTCTTGATTGAGGATCAATAATTTGATATTCTTCTTCTACACCGAGTGTGAATATTGGTAATTTTTTTGACATATATTTATAATTTAATTTTCATAAGAAAAATTATTATTTTTTTTCTATTGAAAAGTGTCAATTTATTTTACAGCATCTTTAATAAAAGTTCCCCAAGTCAAATTCATTTTTCCTGGTTTTTGTTTTTTTGCAGCAGCAATAGCCATTTTTGCAGCAGCTTCTACAACCCATTCAAAATTATCTTCTCCAACAGAAGTTAACTCTGCATCTGGAGCAGGATTTCCAAAATCTATGGCATAAGGAATTCCATCACGAACGGCAAATTCTACGGTATTAAAATCATACCCTAATCCTTTACAAAGTTTTATGGTATAGTCTTTTACTGTTACAAGGAGTTTTTTATCTACAGGTGGACCATCAATTACATACCTCAAATGATGTGGATTTCTCGGTTCGTATTGCATAATATGTACATCTTTTCCGCCTAAACAATATACTCTGAAATATTCTGTAAAAACAATTTCTTCTTGCAACATCATAACCAATTGGCCAGTTTCTTGATGTTTCTGCCAAAACTCTTCTTTGTTTTCTAAACGATATACATTTTTCCAACCACCACCAGCATAGGGTTTCATATAAGCAGGAAATCCAACATATTCAAAAATACCTTCCCAATCCATTGGATATTTCAAATTGCGAAATGATTTTCCCGTTGTATCAGTAGGATGTTCTGCAGAAGGTAGAATAACAGTGTTGGGTAATGGAACACCAAGAGTATCTGCTAAAGCATTATTAAAAAATTTATCATCAGCACTCCACCAAAACGGATTATTGATCACATTTGTACCCGTTAATGCTGCATTTTTTAAATAGGCACGATAAAAGGGAACATCTTGCGAAATTCTATCAATTATTACTGCATATTCGCCTCCTTTGTTTTGAACCACTTTATCTATTGATACTGCTTCTGCAATAATCCCTTTTTCGTTTTTAGAGTTTACTCTATCTATAAATGCATTAGGAAATGTGTCTTCCATTCCAAATAATATTCCAATTTTTTTCATTTTGATTTATTTTTATTTTATTAAAAAAACTTAATTCTTGATAAATAATGTGGAAACATTTCTTTCCAAACTGGCCAATCATGTTTTTTATCTTGCCGAATATCCAACCAATGTGATATATCTCTTTGAGCGAGTATCTTACTTAATTTTAAATTAGAATCTAAACAAACATCCCAGTTTGATGTACCTAAAATAATATCCATATTCCATAATTCATGATCATTAAGTCCGTGTAAATAATCTTCAGGACTGTTATAAAAAACATCATCATTATGAAAACCATCCATAAAACTTTTAATACTAAATGCACCACTCATAGAAAATATGTGACTTACATAACCGGGATGTCTAAATGCAAAATTGGCTGCATGATAACCTCCAAAACTGCAACCAGCAACTGCAACTTTTCCAGAACTAGTATTGTTTTTGATTTTCTCTACGATTTCATGACAAATCATTTTATCATACCATGTATGATTTTGAATTCGATGTACAGGGTGAATTTTTTTATTATAAAAACTATCTTTATCAATACTAGAGGGACAATATATTTGAATTAATCCTTGTTCTAAATACCATTTGGCAGACTCTATTAATCCTTGATCTTTATTTTCATGAAAACTTCCCATAGAAGTTGGAAAAAGAATTACTGGATATCCAGAATGTCCAAAAACAAGCATTTCTACTTCTCTATTTAGATTTGGCGAATACCATTTAAAATATTCTTCTTTCATATTATTTTTTTAACAAGTATAATAAAAAAAAACCATAAAAACAGGTAAAAATATAGGGTAAGCGCACTATTATAGGAATGTTTGTTTTGTCTAAAATATATTGACAAAACAATAATATAATCAAGAGATTGAAAGCAAGATTAAATTTTATTTAAAAATTTAATCAAAAATTGTTTTTATAATTTCAAAAAAAATGAATTATAATTAATAAATGCTAGTTATTTTACTAGAATAGCTTCATATCATATAAATGAAATAATATTACATTTCAAATAATTGTATTTGACTTTTTAATCGTTCAATAAGCATATTCATCATTCTTTTGTTTAAAGCTGAGGAATTAAGGATATATGTAGCATACTCATCTAAAGTAAACAATCCTATAACCATTCCTTTTAATGAATTTCTAAACTTGATGTCTTTTTGAATAGCGTTATCAATGAAGGTAAATTTTTTATCTATACTATAAGTATAAAAATCATTTTTATGTTTAGTAATATGATTTTTGAAAACAGCAATAAATAAATCATTTTGTAGTTTCAGAATTGGTCTCAAAGTTTCGTTTTGAAATTTTTCTTCAGGTGAAGATTGACTTGAGACTACACCAAGAGTTTCCCCTCTTAAATCTATGATGAATTGATTTCTAGTATTCATTTTTTATTTAAAGGTAAAAAAAAACCTCTGTCAAAAACAGAGGTTAATTTTTATTTATTAAGAACGAGTTGTTAATTAACTTTGAAAGTTACTCTTCTTACTAATCTTCTAGCATCAGAAGAATCTATTGCTACAGATGTATCTTCACCTTGAGAAACTATTGTTAATCTAGCTGGGTCTATTCCTGCTTTTATCAAAGTGTTCTTTACTGTATTTGCTCTATTATTAGCTAACTTATCGTTGTAAGCATTTTTACCAACTTCATCAGCGTGACCAATAATTTCTGCATTTGCCGTTGGGTTATTTCTTAAGTAAGTTAACATAAAGTCAATTCCTTCAGTAGAAACATTTGTTGGATTTGTTTTGTTTGAATCGAAGTAAGTTGTCACATAACCTTCGTTGATTAATCGTTTTATCATATCAGCATTTGCAGTTGCAAGTGTTTCAGATATTTTAGATTTATCAACATAAGTATTAGCCATATATTTCTCTAACTCATCTGGAACTCCGTTTTTGTTGATATCAACCATTCTACCTTTTGTATCAACTGCAACTCCTGCAATAGAATTGTTTTCAACATCTAAATAATCCGGAACACCATCTTTATCAGCATCATTCATCATACTCTCTAAGTCACCGATTCTTTTATCGATAGCTTCAAGTTCTTTAAGTTTTGCATCATCAATAATTGCCCAGTCACCGTGAATATCGTCATTACCAAATGAATAGGTAACTCCTAACGAAGCTGTAATCATTTGTCCTGATAAGTTGTTTTTAGGATCACTAAAATGACCATCCCAAGCAAAGTGCTGTCTAAAATTAGAAATTGTACTAAAATCACCAATAATTGAGAATTTTTTTGTAATTCTAACTTCTGGAGAAATTCCAAAAATTACACCTCCATTTAATTCTTTCAAATTATAATTAGAAGCAGATGAATTATGATCTGAATAGATAAGTGAAGTGTCAGGTGCAGAGTTTAATTTTGGAGTAGCTTGACCTACAGACAATCCAGCGTGAATCAATATACTCATTCTACCCATTTCTTCTTGAATGTTGAATAATCTAGATGCATTTACGACACCTTGAAATCCTAAACGTAAAACTTGTAATTTAAAATCTTTACTGATTGTTGCTTTGTTATTCTCGAATAAATCATAACTTAAATCAGCTTTTAAACCAAATTTAGCGCTAAACATATATCTAGCTCCAATTGTGTATGTGTTAATTTTGAATGATCCAAAAAATTTATCAGGATTACTTGAAAAATATCCTTCAGAAAATGGTTTAGTTCCTTTGCTTTGTCCTGCAGATAACTCTAATGTCCATTTATTATACTCTGGTGCTCCGTTATCTGCGTCTTTGGCTTCTTTTAAATCTTCTTTTTTATCTTCATTTTGTGCAATACTTGTTGTAAAAGTAAGTAAAGTAAAAGATATTAATAGTAAATTTTTTCTCATAATTGTTTTTGTTTTTTGTACATAGGTGTCTAAAATTTAACACATAAAGTGCAAATATAATAGTTTAGTTTTAAAATTCAATTTTTTATTCGTATTTTACTCATTTTAAATCAAAGATTAATCGGGTTAAATAAATACTAATTCTTACTAAATATATTTTATTATGCGATTTCACACTAGAAAATGGGTAAAACCAGAAGATTTAAATCCTAACGGAACGTTATTTGGTGGTAAATTATTGGCTTGGATAGATGAAGAATTGGCTTTATATTCAATAATACAGCTAGAAAATTCAAGAATTGTGACCAAACATATGTCTGAAATTAATTTTAGAAGTTCGGCCAAACAAGGTGATATTGTAGAAATTGGTATAGATGTAGTAAAATTTGGTAATTCATCTATAACTTTGAAATGTGAAGCTCGTAATATAATGACTAGAGAAACAATTATTACAATAGATTCAATAACAATGGTGAGCTTAGATGCAGATGGCAAACCAAGAGCGCACGGGAAAACAGCAATTGAGTTTATTAATGATCGATTAAAAAATAATCTATAGATTTTGAAAATCAGAATTTTTACCTTCTGTTGGTAATTCAAAAATTTCTAAATCAAAATATTTTATGGAAGCAATAATATGGTCAAAAATATCAGCCATTATATATTCGTAGTGTTCAAATTTTTTATCTTTAGTAAAAGCATATATTTCTAATGGCATACCTTGAGCAGTAGGTTGTAATTGTCTACAAAGTAATATCATATCTGGATTTAAACTAGGATAATTCTCTAAATATTGAGTGATATATTTTCTAAACAAGCCAAAATTGGTAAGATTTCTACCATTTAATGGTAGAGATTTATCAATATTATTTGATGAATTATATTGATTTATTTCTTGTTGTCGAACATCAATATAACTACTAATCAATTGAATTTTTTTCATTTCTATCAATTCTTTTTCACTCAAAAAGCGGATGCTATTGGCTTTTATAAGAATATGTCTTTTTATTCTTCTACCATCAGAATTTAGCATTCCGCGCCAGTTTCTAAAAGAATCAGAAATTAAACTATAGGTAGGAATTGTAGTAGTTGTATTGTCAAAATTCCTGACTTTAACAGTTGCAAGATTTATTTCAATTACATCTCCATCGGCACCAAATTTGTCAAATGTTATCCAATCTCCAATTCGAACCATATCATTCAAAGAAACTTGTACACTTGCCACAAACCCTAATATAGTATCTCTAAATATTAAGATTATTATAGCAGATATTGCCCCAAAAGTTGCAAATAAAGTATTGGCTTTGATTTCAAAAAGTTCAGAAATAATAACAAAAATTCCCATCATCCAGAGAATAATCATAATTACTTGGATGTAGCTATCTATGGGTTTATCACTGTAAGTTGGGATTTGTTTTAAATAATCTCGTAATGCATTAAAAATGGTTCGTACAATCCAAAGCACCAATAATACAATATAAATACCAACAAGTTTACCAAAAACAGCTTCCCAATAGACAAAATCATTCAAAATGATTGGTACCGATTTATAAATAAAAAGTAACGGGAATAAATGAGCAATGTACTTTGCGGTTTTGTTCGAAATTAATAAATCGTCAAACTTTGTTCTCGTTTTTTTTGCAATAATTGCCATTAAGGTAACTAATACAAACCTAAAAATGAGATAGATAATATAAGATAAAACACAAAGTATTGCAATATTGACAAGTAAACTTAAATAGGAGGCAATAGTATCTTGAAATCCCCATTTTTTGAACAAAGGATAGCACCAACCAAATATACTTTTAATCATTTTAAACATTTCTTAAATATTTTTTATCAATATAAAAAGTACCAAATGGTAGGATTGAAGCTAAACATATTATACCAAATTTTTTCCAGTTCCAATTGTGTTCTATTTTCAACATAATTGCTAGAATAATATATCCAATAAAAAGTAAACCGTGTGCCATACCAATTGTTTTTACAAAAATTGGCTGACTAAAAAAATATTTCATCGGCATTGCAAAAAAAAGTAATAATAATAGAGATGATCCTTCTAGAATTGCGATGATTTTGAAAAATTTTTGCATAAAAATGGTATTGTTTTTTTAATTATTTTACAAAATTAAGTAATAGTATTGATTTTTGAATGATAAAGTACTTTAGTTTTGCAATAATAATAACAATTATGAGCAAAAGAGATTTAAAAAAATATCTTCAAGAAATTGACAAAGAACAACTAGAAGAACAAGTCCTTGCGTTGTATGACAAATTCAAAGATGTAAAAACATATTACGATTTTGTTTTTCGTCCAAACGAAAAAAATCTAATCAAAGATGCAAAACTCAAAATAAGTAATGAATATTTTCCTGTAAGAGGCAAAAAACCAAAAATGCGAAGATCAGTAGCACAAAAATTTATCAAACATTTTATTTTGTTGGGTGTAGATTCTTTTCTGATTGCAGATATAATGCTTTATAATGTAGAAATTGCACAAACTTTATCATCAGAAAGAGTGATAAAACAAGAACTTTTTTTTAAAAGTATGCTTAGTTCATTTGAGCAAGCTATAAGTTTTATGATAGAAAAAGGGATTTTATATGAGTATGAAAATAGGGTAGTAGACATCAAAAACGAAGCATGTAATCAAAACTGGGTAAATAGATCTGAATTTGAAGCAGTTGTAGAACGATTTGATTATTAAAAAAAACTTCAAATTTAAAAGTTAAAAAAAATCGAATAACCCTTTTTTAGGTGTAGTTTTGCAAAATTGTAAAAGTGATTATGCCTCATAAAGATTCTGAAATTGAAATAGAAGAAAGAAAGGAGCTTTATGGCTACCAAAAAGGAGATATCGACGCCATTTTTGAACGATTAGATAATGCTCCCAAAAACCATCATCTATTGTATCAATTACCAACTGGTGGCGGAAAAACAGTTATTTTCTCCGAAATTGTAAGGCGATATTTGTCAAAACACAACAAGAAAGTTGTTGTTTTAACCCACAGAATAGAGCTTTGTAAGCAAACCTCAAAAATGCTTAAAGGTTTTGATGTAAAAAATAAAATCATCAATAGCAAAGTAAAAGAGCTTCCAGATCAAAACGATTATTCTTGTTTTGTGGCAATGGTAGAAACGCTCAAAAACAGAATCAATGACGAAAAACTTCACCTAGACAATATAGGATTAGTGATTATTGATGAGGCACATTATAATTCTTTCAGAAAATTATTAAGTTCTTTCAAAAATGCTTTTATACTTGGAGTTACAGCTACGCCACTTAGCTCGAATATAAAATTACCAATGAATGAAAATTATGATGAATTAATAGTTGGCGATACAATTTCATCCTTAATAGAAAACGGATTTTTGGCAAAAGCTATTACCTATAGTTATGATGTTGGTTTAACATCATTAAAAGTAGGAATCAATGGCGATTATACTGTAAAATCTTCGGACGATTTATATTCAAATATGGCAATGCAAGAAAAACTTTTGCATGCATACATGGAAAAATCATTAGGAAAGAAGACCTTAATTTTCAATAATGGTATTAATACCTCTCTTTATGTATACGAAACGTTTAGAGCAGCAAGTTTACCCATTCGTCATTTAGACAATACCAGTAATCCAGAAGACAGAAAAGACATTCTAGCCTGGTTTAAGAAAACACCAGATGCAATTCTAACCTCTGTAGGGATATTAACCACAGGTTTTGATGAACCAACAGTTGAAAGTATCATTCTAAACAGAGCTACCAAATCATTAACACTTTACTATCAAATGATAGGTCGTGGTTCAAGGCGTTTACCTCACAAAAAAACATTTGATGTAATAGATTTGGGTAACAATGCAGCCCGATTTGGATTGTGGAGTGAACCAGTAGATTGGCAACATATTTTTAAATCGCCTGAATTTTATCTAGAAAATCTTCGCGATGATGCAGAAATAGAATTGTATTTCAAATATCAAATGCCACCAGAATTAAGAGCAAAATTTGCAAAAACTGCTATAGTGACTTTTGATGTTGATGATGAACATAAAAAAGGTATAGCACAAAATTTGCGTTCTAAGATAGTTTTAGAAAAATCATTAGAGCAACATGCAACTATGTGTGTTGATAATACCGAAGAATTATATGATGCCAAAATTTTGGCAAAAGAACTACTTCCAGATATTGAATGTAGAATGAAACGGTACGCTAATTGTTTAAGTCATTGTAGTAAAAATTATAAAGAATGGCTTGTTGAGGATTACAAACTCAAATTAACGCTACTTATAGGCAAAAAGTTTAGAGAAAAAATGTTTTAATTTTTTTAATTGCAAATCTCAACTCGATGAAATACATCATTTTATCGGTGTACTTTACCTATTTTTTTTAACAGTTTTTTTCTTCGTATAAAATATCTACACATTAATGTATTTCATCGGAAATATCAATATATACAACAGATTTCAAGGTTTTTTTTTTTTTATTAAAAGAAGAGAAAATATCTTTGTAAAAGAAATAGTTTTTAAAAAGAAAAATTGAATCTTTTTTTGAGATACTTTTTTTTCTATAAAAGGTATACAAAAAAAAATATAGTTACTTTTTTCAGAAAATAATAAAATTTTAAAAAGTGTTATAAACTACACTATCAGTTATGGAGAACAAATACGATGTATTACTAATTTTAGAAGGAACTTATCCCTATAATGGAGGCGGAGTTTCTACTTGGGCGCATATGTTATGCAACCAAGTAAAAAATTCTAATTATACATTGTACTCAATAAATGCTGATTTTGAAGCAAAATCAAAATATAATTTATCTGAAAATGTAAAAAATGTAATTCAAGTTCCCATGTGGTCTCCATTAGAACCTCACGAATTATTGAATTATGGTCAAAAATATTATAAAACAATAAATAGAAAAGTCCAAAATGATGAAACTAATATTGTTGATGACTTTATCCCAATTTTCGAAAAATTATTATACAACATATACACTCAGGATTCAGATGTTGAAGATATAGATGATGTAATGTATGAAATGTGGCTCTTTTTTAAAAACCACGATTACAAAAAAACAATGCGTAGTATGGCAGTTTGGAAATCATTCTGTAGTACACTCTCTATTATTATAGAAAAAGACAATCATTATACAGCAACTTTATATGATTTTACGGTTGGTTTGAGATGGTTATACCGTTTCTTATTGCCTATTTCTATAGATGTTCCAAAATGTGATATTTCACATTTGACTTTATCAGGATTTCCAGTAATACCAGCGTTAATTTTAAAATATAAATACGGTACACCAATAATTGCTACAGAACATGGAGTTTTTATTAGAGAAAGATTAATTGCTATTAATTCATCTGAGTATTCCTTTTTCCTAAAAAACTTTTTGATTAAATTCTCAGAGTGTATCACAAAGTTAGTTTATTACAAAGCAGATGTTA
>JAYTIV010000093.1:0-28697 GCA_043731625.1 Flavobacterium sp.
CCATATCTATTGCGCACAAGGCAAAATAATCGTCTTTTAAGAAAAATGAAACTTGTTCCCACATTTCTTTTGGATGAAGGAAAATATTAAAATTGATATTTTCTTTTACTTTTGAAAGACTAGCCGTTAATTTTTCAACAGTACTATGATAATAAGGATTGACTGTTGCTTCTCCATAACCGAAATTTTCTCCATCAGTGATACAAACTACAACCGTTTTTTGAATGTTTACCGTATATCTCGAAATAGTAAACGGATGTTTTAAAGGCAAATCATAAAACTGAAAAGATAACATTGTACTCATAGATTTTGAAATCGAAACTATTAAAAAAAAAGCGTTGAAAATTTTTCAACGCTTTAAAAATACAAACTAATGTTTAAACCATATCAATTAAACCGATGGAATTGATGTTTTTGCAATTTCAGTATCTGCTTTTACGTGAGCTGCATTGGCTCTTCCGCTTGGATCTTGATTTTCTTGCCATTTCGGAATCCATTTTCTAACGGTTTGTGCCGCACTAACTTGTGGGTAATATTTATGAAAAATGGTTCTGTAAAAATAAGCTTCTTTTGTTGTTGGTGTGTTATATGGAAATAGTGTTGCTGCGCCTTCTAATTGTTCATCAGATACTTGAGACGAACAATATTCTATCAATTGATCAATCCAGTTATAGCCAACTCCATCAGAAAATTGTTCTTTTTGTCTCCACAACACTTCATCCGGCAAATAAGGATTATCTGGTGTGTCGAATGCTTTTCTTAAAATATATTTTTCTTTTCCTTCATAGGTTTTAGGTTGTTTTTCTTCGGCTTTAATCAACATTGCCATATCTAGGAAAGCTTTGTCTAAAAACGGAACTCGAGCTTCTAAACCGTGTGCCATAGTTGATTTATCAGCACGTAATAAATCGGCTGTAAATAATTTCTGAACTCTTTCGATGGTTTCTTTTTGAAAATCTTCGGTTGATGGAGCATTTCTAAAATACAAATAACCTCCAAAAATTTCATCAGCACCTTCACCAGAAAGTACCACTTTGATACCCAAATCAGTAATTGCTTTTGATAAAAAATACATTGGTGTACTTGCTCTTACAGAGGTAACATCGTAGGTTTCTAAATGCCAGATTAATTTGTCTAGAATTTCGATACCTTGCTCAATTGTGAAATGAATTTCGTGATGTTCTGTGTCTAAAAATTCAGCCACTTTTCTTGCAGCAGCAGCATCTGGAGCTTTGTCATCTAATCCTATTGAAAAAGAATGAAGTTTTTTTCCTTTTTCTTTCAATAAACGAGATGCGATTGAAGAAGTTAATGAAGAATCTAATCCACCTGAAAGTAAAACTCCAATTGGCACATCACTCATCAATCTTTTTCTGGTTGCTTCGGTTAATGTTTCACGAATTAAAGCTAAGTCTAACTCTTTATCTGCTTTGGTGTAATCTTCATAAGTTGGTTTGTAATATTTTACAAAACCATCTTTTGGAGTATAATAATGTCCTGGAGGAAATGTTGAAAATGTTTTGCATTGGTCGGCAATAGGTTTCATTTCTGAAGCAAAATAAATACGTCCTCTTTCGTCAAGACCATAATATAAAGGTTTTACTCCCATTGGGTCACGTCCAGCAATAAAATCGTCGCCATCAATAACTACAAAAGCAAAATCGCCATCTAATAAATGTAAAAAATCATAACCAAATTCTTCATACAAATGCACAATTACTTCAGAATCTGATTTTGATCTAAAAGTATGATGTTTTAAGATTCCGTCTCTCAATTCTTGATGGTTATATATCTCACCATTATGAACCATCCAAGCTGTTGAGCAACCTTGAATAGGTTGTCTACCAGAATGCAAATCGATAATTGATAATCTTTCGTGACTTAATATATGACCGTTTTCTGTTACATGAATATCACTTTCGTCTGGACCACGATGAGACATTCTTTTTGAAAGTGTTTTTACTAATTGTTCGTCTTTTCCTTTTCCTATAATGGCTAAAATTCCGCACATATGCTTTAAATTTATTCGTTTGTTTTATTTGATGAAGCAAAAGTGAACAATTACATTCTATTATAAAACAAAAAATCAATTATTAGTTATAAATTGAAACTAATAATTGATTTTTAATGATAATTATAAAGTAAAACACTTTATAGATTGAATTTGGGTTTGAGATTGTAAAATTTTCTCTAAAAAAATTTAAATGTTTATTTTTTGATAAACTTTAAAGTTTCCTCATAAACGTTTGAAGCTATTTTTACAAAATACATACCATTACTAATAGTTGAAACATTTAATGGAATGTTATTTCCGGAAAGTGTATTTGTATCAACATCTTCTAAATAAATTATTCTACCATTTATATCAATAATAGTAATTTTAATGTTTTTATTTTGAAATTGAACAACATTATCAATAACTAATTCAAAAACTCCTTTATTAGGGTTAGGATATAAAACTACTCTTGCATTAGAATTATCTGTATTTATAGTACCTGAATCGGAATGTCTCGGATAAATAACAGGAGCGCAAGTATTAGTTATACTAGGATTAATCCCAAGATGAACATTACCAAAACTATTGGGTTTTAAATTAGTGCCTGGTTTTAGATTAATTTGCGTTCTTGCTGTAAAATCTGCTCTAGAATTGTCACTAAAAGTAACATTTTCTATTTTGAGATTATTATTTATTCTTGCTAATTTAAAATCAAATCGATTGAAATTATGATTATCAATAACTGCAAGACCATTAACTTTTTTCATTTCATTGACAAACTCAACAGCATCACCCGCATCTAATGCACCAGCACCTATTTGACCCTGTAACAATGGATTATTAAGTTTATCTATATCTTTTGAAGTAAGCTTTAAAATATCGTCAACTTCATCTGGGAATAAGCAATCATCAACACTTATCATTAATGCTGCAGTTCCTGCTACATACGGAGCAGATGCAGATGTACCCCCACCAGTCATAGAAACAACATGTGGATTAGTTTCGGCAAATATATCAAATCTAAATGTACCTGAACTAGGAGCCAAAATATCTACAAACTCATTTGTAGTATGACGAGGTGAAATACCACTAGGACTCGATAAATATTGAGTCGAAGTACCTATATTACAATACCTTGCATTACCATTAAAAATTACTGAAATTGGATTGTAAGGGTCAGTGGCATCAGATTCACCTACACTTCCTTGAATTTCATGCAAAGGTAAAATGGATGGTGGTAAAATAAAACTTAGGGATGTATTACTTAAAGGAACAACAAGTGGAAATCTATAATTGACGCTAGAAACAGAGATTACATTATCATAAGAAGCTGGGTAACCATATTGTTTACCTGTAAAACTAGGACCTGATTGATTACCACCTTCACAAAAATATTCAGCAGTTTGTACATTAGGAATTGCTGATCTTTGAAAAGATGATTGGTTACCAGCAGCAGCTACTAAAACAACTTTATAATTATTTGCTAATACATTCATTAGAATTTGATTAGTATCATTGATTAAATCACCTTGACTAATTGGTGTAGATCTTACATTAGACCAACTCATATTAATAACTCTAACTCCTGATTGTGCTAATATCAAAAGATTGCTAGGATTTCTTGGATTTGAATTACCGTATCCATAATCGGTACCAATAATTTTACAACCATAACAAACTCCCATTGATCCATAATTATTATCACCTCTAGCAGCAGCAATTCCTGCTGAGCCAGTACCATGCCAACTATTTATCCCAACAAGACCAGGGACATATGCTAAATTCTGATAACTACTTGACCCTAAAAAACCAACCTTTCCAGCAAAATCTGCATCTGTGGTATTTATTTTTGCGTCTGAAATACCAATTGTAACATTAGCTCCATTTGTGATATCCCAAGCTTTCTGAACATTAATATAATCTAAATCATATCGCAAAACATTTCCATTATTTAGATTTGGCGATCCATAATCATTTGGTGTATACATAAGTTCAGTATTTACATTTGAAAGATCTCCCAATTGTAAAAAAACTGTTGGAAAATTAATTAATAAATTATTAGCTAAAGTTGCACTTGTAGTTTCTAAAAGCAATATCTTAGATAAATCCTCGAAACTAGAAGTTGGAAAAAGTTTATCAAAACTAATGATTTGATAATTATTAAAAAAAGCTTGATAACTAGCATTATTACCAGCATATACAGAATAATTACCTTGTTTAACAAAAATTGGTGCAGACATAGAATTATCTAATTTAACATAATATCTATAAATCGTTTGTCCTTGACTTTGAGAAAAGCAAAAACAACAAAAAAGTATAACAAGAGTTCTCATATTATTCTTTTTTAAGTTGGCTTTTTACTGTTTGTAATTCTTTATTCATTTCAATAAGATACAAAGTCAATTCTTCAACTTTTTGTAATAAAAGTTTATTCATTTCGCCCAATTTTACACCATTATTTTCTACTTCCTTTGCAGATGGAATATCTTTTAAGTGTCCATTAATTGCAATCTGTTTTTCTACTTCACTTAGTGATGGTAAATTATAATTGCTTTCAAAAACATAATCAGGCCATCCTAATAAATCTACTTTAACTTCTTTTGTATGAATTAATCCATTTACAGCAAGTTTAGCATCTGGTGTTTCGGTACCCATACCAATGTTACCAAATTTATCAATTATCATTTGCAATTTAGAAGTTGAACCTACAATAGTGTTGTCAATTGTAGAAAATTTAATATTCCCACCACCTTCACAATTTAATATCATACTGCCAGAAGTATATGACCTCATAACAATATCTCCTTTTTTAGAAATATTAGAAAATCCAAAATCATTTGTTGCAACTGCAAGATCAACCCAAGTTGGTGCTGATGGCACTGTTGAACGAATTTCAAGTAATGGTGTCACGCTATTAGATATAATTAATGGTCTATCCGATTTAATTCCCCAATTATTAGAAACATCAGCTACAGTACCTATTAATAATTTACCAGTAGTAGAATTTAAAAAAATATCTCCTGAATTAATTTGGAATCTACTCGTTGGGGTTATGGTTCCTAAACCAATATTTCCAGTAGTACCATTCATAAAAAAATTCCCAACTGTGGGCGATACAGTTGCGGGAACAAAATTTAAAGTTTTACCACTTAAGGTAACAGTTCTGTTTCCACCAATTATTCCATCAACGGTGTAAATTTGTGAAAAACTAAAATTTGCAATTAAGATTGCACCAAAAATCAATACTTTTTTCATAATAAATTGTTAAAGGTTTATACATTTTATAAATTTATAAAAAAAAAAAAAACATTTACAACAATTGTTAACAACTTTATTTCGAAATATAATAAAACAACTTACCCATTTTAAACAAATTTCATTTACTCAATTTTGCATAACTACAATTAATAGAAATTAATTCATAAACATTAAATAATATTTATAATTCTAATTATTTATAAAATACCTTGCTTTTATTATATTTTATACCTTCTATTTTGTAAAGGTCAATAATACTTGGAAAGAAGAAATCTAAGTCCGTTTTTTTACTATTATTTAATTTTAAATTTTCAATCATCTTTGAATGTTCTTTTTCAAAAATATCTGAGTACCAAATTATCATTGCTGGATTTTCACTTTCCTTACCATTTTGTGCATGTAACCACAAATTATTTTCTCCTAATAATTCTCCATGATCAGAAAGATATATAACTAATGTATTTGAATTTGTCTTTTCTACATTTTTAATGACCTCATCAATAAAATAATCTAAATATAAAATAGTATTATCGTAAGAGTTTATCATCTCTTCTTTAGTATTCGATGGAACATATTTACTTTTAATAATTGGTCTGTAATATCTAAATGATTCGGGATATCTTGTTTCATACCACCAATGACTTCCCATCATATGAATAGTTGTAAATTGATTTTCAAAAGGCTTGTAAATACTTTTAAAAACAGGAATCAATTTTTCATCATAATCCTTTCTAAAACTCGATTCAGAATGCATTGGATCTAGTAATTTGTGAATTGTTGATTGATTAATAAAAATTCCAAAGCTTTTTTCAGAAGTTTGATTTCCTATCCAGCTTGTTTTAATATTTGCATAATTTAAAACATCAATAAGCGAGTATTTAGGCTCACTATAATTATCCGTGAGGCTTGCATTAGTTAATATTTGAGGAACACTGATTGCTGTGTAAGTCAAAGGTGTATAGGCATTTGAAAAGCTTACAATATTTTTCCTTTTTGACAATAAGGGATTTGTCTGTCTATAATAACCGTTTAATTGTAAATGATCAGCTCGAACACTTTCTCCCAATATAAATACAATATTCAAGCTATCTACTCCTGTTTTAAGTTTATTTTTAATAGTTTTAAAAGTAATCTTATTTTGAGAATAGTATTCATTTGTAGCTATAACAACATTATAAGGTAGTCTTCTACGAAGTGTACCGAAACGATAATCTTCAACAAAAGAGTAACTTAATATACTTATGATAGCTAATAAAAGTAATGGTGATTTTATTTGATTTATTTTTATTATTCTGTGCATTTTTAATATAATAAAAACAAAAATTATTGACACTAACATAAACACTAAAAATGGAATGCTTAATAAATCAAAAATGACATCAGGTTTAGATTCAATAGATGCTTGAATTATACTTTGTGAAATAGCAATATCTTGAGTGTATATCCAAAATGAAGCAATTGAGAGTAAAACAAAAATAATAGGGAAAACAGACACAAATATTAATCTATTAATACTTAAAAGATATAAATACCCAAATATTGAAAATTGCAAAATTAGAAAATGAAAAAAGTAATATAGATGGTCTTTAAAATCATTTAAAGGTAGATGATAATATGAAGAAAAAGTAATAAAAACACCAAAAACAAAATTTAAAAATAAGTGAAAAAACAGTTGTTTTTTATATTTTTTTATAGCCTCCATTTAAAATTGGTAAAAATTTATTAATGATAAAAAAGCAAGGTATTAATAATGCTATTTGCAAAATAGCATATAAGAATCTTTCTAACTCAGTGAAATTAAAATCAGTTTGATGAAATACTTTTAACAAAATAAATTTAATAAATGTCATAACAAGCAATTGTAAAGCCAAAATAACTAAAGAAAATTTACCAATAAATCCAAAAAAATTAAAAACAGGAAATGTCTTAAAAAATAACAATACAAATAAGCTTCCAGAAATCCCATTTATAATAAATAATAATTCATTACCATAAACAGCTCTATACATATCAATTTTAATGTTATTTTGATAAAGCAAGATATTTGTAAAGAACATTATTATCATTAAAATAATAGAATAGTTTCTACTTAAATTATTAATTTTATTAAAAAAATAATTTCCAAAATAATAAAATAATAATGCAACCATAGCAATATTTATACTCCAAGGTAAATTGAAAATATTTAAATGAGAATAAATAAATCCAAGAATAATAATTGTAATTAAAATTGAATAATAAAATAATTTATTTTCTAATTTATTTATTAAATATAATATCATAAATACAATAAAAATAGCTGGTAAATACCAAAGAGGAATTCCCCAATCCATAAAATATCTATCACCTTGTGAATAAAACACACCTATGAAATTTTTTAAAGGTGATAAATTAAACCGAACGCTATCACCATATTTTCTACTTAAAAAAAACCAAAAACTAAACAAAAAAAGACTCCAAATAAAATATGGTATCATTATTGTTTTAAACCGCTTTTTAAGACTAGATAAATTTGAAACTTTTGGATGAAAAAAACCTGCTATCATTATGAATAGAGGCATATGGAAACTATAAATATATTTTTCAACAAAAGGAAAATTATGACCATAAACTACAAGAAAAATTGTAAATCCTTTAACCTGATCAACCCAATCTAATCTTTCAAAAAGTTTCTGTTTCATTTGTTCATGGAAATTAGTATTAATATTATTTGTTGCTAAAAATATTTAATTTACAAATATATAACTAACTAATCATAATAAATGCATAGTAATTAAATTACCAAAAACTATACCCCTACTCCAATTTCTCCACCAAAAAACGTGTCCCATTAATCTCAAAGGCAAAACCAACTTCGTTACCCATCAATTTACTTCCTAAAGGAGAATAAGTCGAGACAGCTATAATTGTTTTATTATCTATGGTGATTTTGGGTAATGCAGATGAGAGATACAATAACATTCCGTTGGCTTGAACCAAACTTCCTAAGGCTATTTTATTAGAACTATTGTCTGGATTTATTTTGTCGAGTGTGGCTTTCTGGTCTAAAATTTCAGCTAGTTTTTGGTTGAGTTTTTCTTGCTCCAGATGCATCATCGACAAAGCCGTTTCGTGTTTGTCTCCTGCTGAACCTTTTGCATCGTTTTGTGCATCTATTGTCAAGCTTGAAATCATATCTCGAAAAACATCAATTTTATCTTGAAGAAGTTGCTGATGGTGATGCAGAATTTTATGTTTTAATGTCATAAAAAAAGAAACCGCAAAGAGGTTACTATTTGCGGTTGTATTGGTTAAAAATCAAATTTATAATTTCCTCCAATCATTACCTGAAAAGACTGCACAGGATAATGGAGCCATTTTTGATACCCTTGATTGGCAATATTATTCAATCGTAAAAAAGCCGTAAATCGATCGCTGTATTTGAAACCAACGTGAGCATTGGCGTCAAAATAGCCTTTCAATGTTTGTGTTTTTGTAAACGTTGTGATAGCAGTATCAATTCCTGGAGTTACAACATAATTGATGCTTTGTTGAAAATCTTTTCTTTCCCCAACATAAAAAACGGCTGCACCAGCATACCATTTTTTGGTAATATTTACATCTAGATTACTTCCTATTTTGATAGCTGGCAAATTCCAAGCTTCAGCTTGTGTTGATGTGGTATATTTATTAAAACTTCCGTTGATACCAAATGAAATGTTTTTAGAAAAATCGGCTTTTAATTCCCCAAAAAAACCAACCGTTTTCAAATCATCATAGACTACTTGAAAAGAATTTCCGTATTTGTAAGCTTCTTTATCTAATTCTAATTCATTATAAATATTACTCATAAACAAAGGCTTGTATTTTTCGTTGGAGTAAAAACCTTTTAGATTATAACTAATAGCATTGGATAATTTTCCTTTTAATCCTGCAAAAAGTTCATACTGTTTTTCCGTTGGATTTATATTTAATGTAGGTGATACAAATGGATTTTCGCTCACAAAATCGGCATAAGAATTTTGCTCTAAACTTCCTTCTGCACCAGCATAAAATTGCATAATATCGCCAACCACTTTCAACGAAGCATTGACTTGTGGGTAAAACAATAATTTATTGTCACTATTGGCTGTGTCTATGCTATAAAAAATTGAAGCACCAAGATTAAAAGCCCATTCGTCTTTTTTCATTGCAATACTAGGATGAATTCCTAAATTGGTAAAACCGTATTTTAGTGAGGTAAAACCTGTATATTCTTTCTCAAATGTTCCGCCTAAATAATCTACAATTACATTGGTTTTGATTGTGGTATCTTGAATATCAAATTGAAAAGAGGGTTTTACAACAAATCTATTTTCGGCCGAATTAGAGTTATCCCAAAAGTGATTGTATTTGATATTGATTTCGTTGAAAATACTTTCTTTAAACTTGATTTTTCCTCCAATATAAAAGTTTTTATAAGCTTGACCATTTTCAATTCGGTCTTGAACAAAAGGTTTATCTTGATTGTTTGCTGAAAAATTATAATCTAAAGGAACGCCATACCAATGGTATTTTTGGATTTGAAATCCCAAATCTGCATTCCAAGAATAATCTCTTTGTTTACTACCATAAGTAATATCTAATCCTGAGTTTAAAAAACTGTCGTTAAAATCTACACCATCAACGCCACCTTTTGATGATAAATGTTTTACCATTCCTGCAACATAATCATTATCACCAATGTCTTGCGTGATATATAATTCTCCAAAAAGTGTCAAATAATTACCCAAACCACCTGTAAAATAATTATGGTACAATTGCTCTTGTGCTGATTTGTCAACTCCTGCAGCTTTTCCTTTTGAAGGTGTGAAAGTTGAGGCTACAGGAAAAGAGAAAATATTATATTTTATAATTTCCTTTTTGGTATTATCCTCATCTTCAAGCGTTGGCGTTTCTTTTACTTTAAAAGCATCCGAAATAGTTGGTGTGTAGGGTTTTACTACATTGACTACTTCGGTACCGATATTTTCGTCCTTTTTTTGGGCTAATGCCAATTGCGAGACGATTAAAATTGCTATTACTAGTATCTTTTGTATTTGCTTCATATTGTTTTTGTTTTTTCACTTAGAACTTAAATGAACTTGTGAATGAAAACTATTTTTTAATTGGTTATAGACGAATTGGTTTTAGATTCTTCTAGTTTGATATTGTCTAATTGTTTTTGAGCATCTTCTACAACATCTGGATAATTGGTGAAATTTTTAATCACACTATCCAAAATATAAGTCGCTTGAAAGCTGTCTTTCAATCCGTAAAAATTTTTTGCCATTACAACCAATCCTTTTGCGCCAAAATATTTATATCCTGAATAATCTTTGGTCAATTTCTGAACGGTTGTATTGGATGCTTCAAATTTGCCGTCCTTGTTTTTGAAAAAAGCATCATAATATAGAGCTTCCGCAGCCAATTCTCCTTTGGCAATTGTCAATAATTTAGCGTAAGCGGTTCTTGCTTTTGCTTCGTCATTGGTTTGAATTGCTGATCTTGCTACGATAATTTGCGCATCACTTTTTACTTTATCATCCGTTTTAGGATTGCCCAAAACTTTGTCTGCATAAATAACTGCATTTGGAAAATCTTTTTGCTCGTAATAGGTTTTCATTAAATTAGATTGAGCAAATGTCACATTCTGAGGAAAATCAGCTTCGGTTTCTAATCGTTTTAAGGTAACTATTGTTTTTGGAGCATCTTGTTTCTTAATATAAATTTGTGCTAATCGTGCCAAAGCTTGCTCTGTAAATTCGTTTCGAGATTTTGAAACCACATATTCATAGTTAGCAATTGCATTCGACTCTAAACCATCTGCAAAATAGGATTGTGCCAAATAAAAATTAGCCTTCAATGCGTGAATTCCGTTTGGAAATTTAGTAACATAACTACTTAAATTTGAAATCGCTTGCTTGGTATTATTCTGCAAATATTGTTTTTCTGCAGCTTCATAAGTGTCATTATCTAACTCCGCATCAGAAACTTCGACGAAATCTAGTGTTCTAACCCAAGTTGCATATTCGTCTACTTTTCCGTTATCAACATAAATCAAACGCGCTGTAGAAACTGCTTCTAATGCTTCTGGACTACGAGGATATTCGGCTGCTATTTTCTTGAATTTCAATAACGCTTGGGCGTCATTTTCGGCATTATAATAAATTAAACCTTGACGCAAAATTGCTTTTGAAGAATAAGAACCATTTTTAAATTCGGCAATTAATTGGTCGTAAGTTTTTATTGCATTGGCGGTATTTTTTTCGACAACATAAGTATTTCCTAATTCAAAAAGGGCATCGTCACGATATTGAGATTTTGGGTAATTCGTAATAAATTTATTCAAATCTTCTATTTTTTTATCGTTTTTGGCAATAAAACCATAGCTAATGGCTTTTTGAAAATAGGCATAATCTGCATCGACACTTTTCAATTCGATTACTTTATTGTAAGCTTCAATTGCTGGCCAATATTTTGCTGTTACAAAACGGCAATCTGCCAATCTCAAATAAGCATCATTCAACCTAACTTTATCGTCTTTTACTGCATCAATATGGTTTTGAAAATAATTTCCTGCTTGATCATATTCTTTTTGTTTGAAATAAGCATAGGCAATATTATAGTTTACATTTTTATTTTCTGGTGTGGTTTTGGCTTCAGGAAATGCTACAAACTGTTTGAAACTAATCAATGCTACATTAAAATTATCTAATACATATTCTGTTTCGCCTTTCCAAAAAGTAGCTCTGGCAGAAAATTTGGCATTTTTTGGTTCAGCTATTGATTTTTTGAACATCGCCAAAGCTTCTATATAACTTCCGTCTGTATACAATTCTAACCCTCTGTAGAAAGTAACTTTTTGGTACGCTTCTTTATTAGCAAAAGATTTGTTTTTTTCTAATAATTCTAAAGCACCTTTATAATTTTTTGATGTTATAAATGAATTTATCAATAACGTTTCAACTTCTTGTTTGCTTGGAGAATTCGGGTATTTGGTTAAAAAAGTAGACAAGACATCTGGAACCGATTGATAAGAATTTCCGATTTCGTAGCTTAGTTTCGCATAATTCAAACTTGCATCTTCTTGAATTTTGGCATCAAAACCCAACTCTGAAGCATTCTTAAAAGCATTCAACGCTTGTTGTTTCCTATCGGTTTTAAGATAGCTTTCGCCTAAATGATAATAGGCATTTTGTGCCACAAAATCTTTTCCAGCAATGATATTATTGAATTGTGAAATGGCATTTTCATAATCTTTTTGCTGATAATATGCATATCCTAAAAGATAGAAATCGGTGTTGTTCCATTTTCCTTTTTTGCCTTTGTATAAAGCTAGATACGGAATGGCTTTGTCATATTGTTTGAGGTTAAAATAACTTTCTCCTATTATTTTATTCAATTCAGATTTCTCTAAAGCATTAGATTTTGGTAAAGCAACCATTCCTAAATCGATGGCTTTTTGGAAATTTCCTAATTTAAAATTCATATCCGCTTGAAAATAAGAGAGTTTCTCTTTGTATTTTTCTTCGCCAGCCACATCTTCAAAATACTTGTTTGCATTTTTATAATCGTCATTGTCATAAGCCATAAAACCTAGATAATATTTAGCTTGCGAACCAAATTCTGCCGAGTTTACCACTTTATTAAAATAAGTTGTAGCTTCTTTTTTCTTATTGGCACTGAAAAAACTGTAGCCTCTTTGAAAATTAAATTTGTCAACATCTTCATAACTCAAAGTGCTTTCGTCAACCTTATCGAAACATTCTAGCGATTGTGGGTATTTTCCTTGTTCAAAATAATACTGTGCTACTTCTATATAAGCTTGATTTTGTTTGGAACTTGTTGGATACTCTTTTACAAAATTTTCCATCATTTCATCTGCATTCGCTTGATTCAAATGAATGGCACAATTGGCACTGTAATAGGCACAATCAGCTTGAATTTCAGTATTTTTATTTGATGCTTTGACACGATCAAAAATAATTTGAGCTGATAAATATTGATTGTTTTTATATAAAGAAACAGCTCTCTCAAAATCCTCTAAATCGTGGGTATAAAAAGCAGATTTTTGAGCTTGTGTTGGATGTATTGCTATAAAAAATAACAGAAAAAAGAACCAAGATAGTTTACGCATTGTTTATTTTTTTTATAGTTCAAATGTATTGTATTCTATAACCTATAACGAAAGGCTTTATGGTTTTATTATGAACATCTTTTTTAACAAACAGAAAATTGTGATAATAGTTCTAAAATTTATTTTGAATCACAACGTTTTCTTATTACTTTTACCCAATAAACAAAATTACTATGTCTGAACCAGTTTTATTCTTAAGAAACGTTTCTATTTATCAAGAAAGTAAAGTTATTTTATCAAATATCTACCTCGAAGTCAATCACGGAGAGTTTATATATATAATAGGAAAAACTGGATCTGGAAAAAGTAGTTTTATGAAAACCCTTTATGCTGATTTGCCTTTAACAGAAGGCCAAGCAAGTATTGTTGGTTATGATTTGGCAAATCTGAAAGAAAAAGACATTCCGTATTTGAGGCGAAAAATTGGAATTGTATTTCAAGATTTCTTACTTCTACCAGATCGTTCTGTTAGTGACAATATGCTTTTTGTACTCAAAGCTACAGGTTGGACAGAAAAAGAAGAAATGCAAAACAAAATTGATGAAGTCTTAGACAAAGTCGATTTGAAAGCCATAGCCAACAAAATGCCTCATCAACTTTCTGGTGGAGAACAACAGCGTGTTGCCATTGCTCGTGCTTTGCTTAATGACCCGGAACTTATTCTAGCAGACGAACCTACAGGAAATCTTGACCCACAAACTAGTGTTGAAGTTCTAGAAGTTTTACGGAAAATTAATGCCAATGGAAAAACAGTTATTATGGCAACTCACGATTATGCTGTCATTATGAAATTTCCTTCTAAAACATTGAAATGCGAGAATAGCAAGATTTTTGAAGTGGTGCAACGATCGGTTTAGAGATGAAGTAAAATCCATCTAAAATTTATTAATCAATATTACTAAAAACAACATTTTGTAAGTAATAATATTTAAGTAAAATTATTTTTAATAAATAAATTAACATTAATATAATCAATGACTTACAAACAGCTTTATTTATTAACTATTACTTTTTACTGCCTAATTCTATCTCAATTTGGGTTAGAGAATTTTGATACAGGTTATATTCCTAGTTTTTCGTGGCGTATTATAAATGGACAAGATGTTTACCAAGATTTTATTTATAAAGGACCACCAGTAACAATGTATTTTCATGCTTTTTTTATGAAAATACTTCCAGAGATTGGTCAGTTTTTTTTTATTAGAATTATTTTTTATTTGCTTTTTGCACTTCAAGTATTTTTTACGGTTTCAGGATTTTATAATTGTTTTGATTTTAAAAGTTTAAGAGTCAACAAATGGGCTGTAATGAGTGTCTGTTTTATCATTTCGCTTTTAAATTTTTCACCTTACCCTTGGCCTACAACTGATGGATTGCTTTTTGCGTCATTTGCTTTTTGGATGATGTCAAAATATAAAACTCCAAATTTTTATAGATTACTTTGTATTGCTTTTTTTACGGTCTTATCAGCATTAACAAAACAATCCTTTTATTTAATTCCGTTTCTATTTTTATTTTGGATTTTTGTAAAATTCGGTATTAAAAAAGCATTACTTTTTTTATCCCAAATACTATTTTGGCTTGGCATTTATTTTTACCTAATACTTTCTATAACTAATTTTGATACTTTTCTAAAACAAACCACAGGCGAAACACATTTGCATGATTTATTTTATAGCGGAGTACATTATTACATTTTTTTACCAATTGTGTATTTTCTGATTGCTGTAATATTTTTAGGAACAATTATTTTTGGTTACTTATTTTTTACAAAACAAAAAATTGAAATTTTAATACCATTTTATAAAATAGTTATAGCAACATTTTTTGCAATTGCTATTCTTTTTTCATTAGGAAAAGAATTTCCATTTGCTTCAAGAATTGCTTTTGATGCAAGTGCTCTAGCAGTTTTATATGCTTTTGTTTTTGATAAGAGAACGATAACATATTTAGCTCCAATATTTGTTTCATTAGGAATTGCTTGGTCTTCATCAATTAGTATGGGTTATCCATATCCTATTTTATATTCTACTAGTATCATATTGAGTTTTATTGTTTTGATGGACAAAAAATTGAATATTAATCCTAAATGGTATTTTTGGATTGCTTTACCAGTTTGTTTAGTAGCGTTTTCCTATAATTATAGACCTTACAGAGAAGCTACAATTATCAATTTAAAATATTCTTTAGAAAGTATCTCTCCAAAATTAAAATTTATAAAATCAAGCAAACAAACATTTGAAAAATATTCAGAATTAAAAAATTTAATTGCCAAATATGGAGAAAACTTCATTGTAGCTCCTAATATCCCAATGGCTAATTATCTTTTTAACAATCAAAGTGAATTACCTGTCGATTGGATTATAGAAACCGAAGTAAACCGACAACAAAAAAGATTTATTAAAATCGCCTCGGATAAAAAAAATTATATATTTTTAGAAAAATCTTTTTTAAAAGAAGAAGAATGTATGCCAGAGATTGCATCCAACTTTAGTTCTATTTCTTGGTTTATTTACAAAAAATTCAACAAGATTGAGGAAACTAAATATTTTATAGTTTACAATTCATTAAAGAAAAATGAAACACTACCTTAAACTAATACGACCTGAACAATGGGTGAAAAACTTTTTTGTTTTTGCACCGTTGTTTTTTGGCAAAGCATTTCTAGATATAACATTTCTAACAAATGTTATATTTGCTTTTATATGTTTTTCACTAGCAGCAAGTAGTATCTATATTCTGAATGATTTTTTTGATATAAACGAAGATCAACAGCATCCTCAAAAGTCTAAACGGCCTCTTGCTTCTGGTATAATAAAATCTAAAAACGCATTTGTATTGCTGTTTTTTTTGATGTTCACTACATTAGCTTCATCTTTTATTATTTCGAAACAGTTATTTATAATTATCACTATTTATATTGTTTTGAATATTTTATATTCGAAATGGTTGAAGCATATTGCTATTCTAGATGTTAATATTATTGCTATTGGTTTTGTATTACGAATATTAGCAGGTACAGCAGTTACAGAAATTCAACCTTCTATTTGGATTTTACTTATTACTTATGTATTGGCATTATTTTTAGGAATTGCAAAAAGAAGAACCGATGTTGTTTTAGCTCAAAACGGGAAAGAAGTTCGTAAAAATATCGAAGGTTATAATTTGATTTTTATTGATATAGTTTTAGGAATTTTAGCTTCAATAATTATTGTTTGTTATATCTTTTATTGTATTTCTCCAGAAATTCAGGAGCATTATCATTCAGATTTATTATATTTATCTATTCTTTTTGTTATCAACGGAATTTTTAGATATTTAAAATTAGCAATTGTAGATCAATCAACTTATTCACCAACTTTAATTGTCTTAAAAGATCGATTTATTCAAATAACAATATTGTCTTGGATAGTGTTAATGGGTTATTTATTGTATTTTAACGCCTAAAAAAGATGAAAACACTTGCTCTTTTTGATTTTGATGGTACACTTTACAAAAAGGATAGTTTACTTGAATTTACGAAATTTGCTAAAGGATTTTTTGAGTTTTATAAAGGAATTCTTTTATTATCACCTTATTTAATAGGATTAAAATTAGGACTATTGAATAATGAAAAAGTTAAAATTAGATTCATAACATATTTTTTTAAAGGATTAGAAATTGAAAAATTCAATTCACTAGCAAAATCTTTTTCATTAGAAAAAATTGATCAAGATTTAAACAAAAAAATTTTCTTGAAATTTAAAGAACACATCAATTCTAATCATCAAGTATTTATAATAACTGCATCAATCCCTGAATGGATCATACCATGGAGCAATCAATATAAAGTGAAAGTTATTGGTACTAAATTAGAAATAATTGATTCTGAAATAACAGGAAAATTTTCTTCTAAAAACTGTTTTGGAGGAGAAAAAGTCACTAGATTGAAAGAATTAATTAATCTAAATGAATATGATCAAATATTTGTTTATGGTTCAGGCAAAGGCGATTTTCAATTGTTATCACTTGCTAGAAATTAGTTTAAAAATAAATAAAATTTTTCTCTTGCAAAAACTTACCAATTAATATCATTGCAAAAGGAAAAGTAATGGCATTAAACCGATCACCTTCGCTACACGAAATTCCTGAAGTAAAAATGATATACACAATAAAAAAGGAGATAAAACGTTTCGCAGCTACAAGAAGTTGCGTACTTCATTCACTGACTATTACAAATATAACCAAAACTTTGATTCACCAAAATGTTTTCTGATAAATCCCAAGCCTAGCAATTTCTTGTAACTGCTGTTAGCCGTTCGGTTTTTTATTTTAATCTGTTTTTTTACCTTTAACCACCATATCATTCAATAATTGCGTGAAATTGTCAGATAAGTTTTCAATATCACCATCTGAATACATTAATATTGTTTTTCCATATGAATCTTTATTAAGTGAAATAAGTATAATACCCCCATTATCAGATTTACCAATTGCTAAATAACCCTCTGGTATAACACCTTTTAAGTCCTCAAATATTTCTTCCATTATATAATATCCATATTTTATAGGATGAAAAGATGAGATGCCGCGTCCACCTTTTTTGTGATTTTTATGTTCAATATTATCTTCTACAACTACACCTCCATTATAAGTTAGCATATGTTGGCGATAATCTTCGGGCAATTTCATTCCTATAAAAGTTTCAAAAGTATTCAACTCTTCCAAAGTTATTTTCTGTGAATTGCTTTTTGTTCTAAAAGTTAATAGCATAATTAATTGATTTATTTTATTTCTAAAGCGTTATTTTAAACTGACGGCTAACTATAAAATATTTCGGTTTTATAACTTTTGAAAAAACAAAATGTTGCCAACACAACTGCCAATATAGAAAATAGTCGGTTTTGCCATTCTGCTAGAGCTTTTAAGATAATTTTTGAAGTTTCGAAATAACTGGTTTGCAGAACATTTTTGCAATCTTCAATACAAATATTTCCAGTAGTTGCGTTTTCAAAAAGATTTAAAACATAGGCTTTAACCAAATTTAAAGTGTTGTATTGCAACTGCTCTTTCATATCTTTTTTGGCTATAATCATCATTTTGTCTGGTTCTTGGCTATAAATATATTCAGCTCTTGATAGCCAAATATCATGAAAATCTTCTTTGATTTGAAATGCTTTTGCTTTTGCTCCAAGATAGTCATAATAGGTAATGACATCAATGTATCTTATGGTGAAATTCTCAAATTGATACTTCATTCCGGCACATTGAACAAAAACCATAAACATACTACCATAAATTAGAAAAGTGAATTTTGATTTATAATTTTTGATTATTTCTTTTATAAAATACAACGTAAAAATGATAGCTAAAAATTTAGCCCCAGGTTTGATTAACATACTTAAAATAAACAAACTCAATGAAATTGTCAGACACCAAAAAGTTTGGTTTTTGAAATATTGCATCAAAAAATAAAATCCCAAAACTATAAAAAGCATAAAAATACTTTCTGTTTGTAAATGAAAAATATGTGCTGTGTTGGCAACAAAAAAAGCAGATAATAAAGTGAGATAAAAAGCTTTTTGGGGAGTTAAAAATGTTTTTACAATTTCAAATAAAAGGATTAAAAAAGCAATCCAACTTATCATATTTACATAAAAGCTAACCTTGTAAATAGTATCATCATTGCCTCCAAACAAATAAGGAAAACCCGTAATAAAAGCCATTAATATTGGTCTTGTAAAATATCCTTTATAAAATAAGTATAAATCTCTTGCAGTATCTTTATAGGAATGAGAATCTGGGTAAATAATACCTTGATTATCCATTTGTATTAAAAAATTAAAACAAACAACCCAAAATATCCCAATTATACAAATTAGGATTTGATATTTATAAATTAAAAAAAGTGATTTCATTTATATGGTTTAAACAAAGATAACCATTTTCTTTTAGTTCAAAATTCAAACTAAATTCAAACTACAAAAGTGAAACTATTAATTTTATAGAAAAGGAAAATTACATATTAAAAAAAATCCTAATTGCTATAATTAGGATTTTGTTATTTAATGGCTTACTACAAATTTTCTAGTATCATTATTAGTACCATCATCTATATCTACAAAATAAATACCATTACTCAAATTTTCAGTATCTACAAGAATTTGATCTTTTTCTGTTGTAACTTTTGGTGTTATCTTTTGCCCTAAATTGTTGTAAAAAGAAACATTATAATTTCCTATTGAATTTAGTTCAATATTCATTTCATTGTTAGCTGGTACGGGATAAATATTTAAATTAAATTTAGGGCTATTAGTCATTCTAGCTGTAGCACTTTTAATGTTTAATGTATAGTCTAAACTATTATAACCAGTTGTGCTTTCCCAAACATTTTCATTAGCAAATCGAATGGCATATTCAGGTCTAGCGGCAAGTGTTGTCGCATTATCTGGTAAACTTAAATACATTTTATAATTACCAATTGTAATTCCTGCTGGAAGTGTCAAATTTTGAGTAATTGTAATTTCGGTTGGTCCAAGCCATTTTCTAGGATCACTGTTTAATAATATTTGATACACTTGATTGGTTGTCACGTTTTTCAAAATGATATATGCTTTTCTTTCATTGAAAGGTGCAGCAAATCCAGTATTCTTTATTTTTAAAGTAATAGGAATTGTAGTTCCTAATTTTACTGATACAGGAAGTACAGCTGATGTTAATTCAAATCGGTATCCTAATTTTTTTTGAATATCATTAAAACAATTATTTGTAGTAAATCCTGAAATTACCGATGTATTGTAGTCATTATTTAAAAAAGACCAATGCAAATCTGCCATTTCTGCCATAGCTCCAGCACAACCAGTTCTTGGTAAATTTACTTTACAAGTTTCGCCACCCATTGCTAGAAATTTTGTTTCTTGTCGTAAATAAGGTAGCTCAACTTCTGGATATTTATAAGTACCTTGATCAGTGGCTGTTGCTAAAAAACAATCGTTATGGTGAGATATTCTTGAAATTCTGGAACCATTAAATGCTTGAGCATCTGTTAATGCAGCAGTACCATACATACTGGTTTTAAACCAAGGAGTTCTTATCTGCACAGATCTATTTGATGGCAAGGCTGCTAATATAGCTTCTACAATTTCTTTTCGATTAGAATAGTTTGTGGTTGTTAATGCTTGTCCATTATAACCTGGACCGCCAAAATCGGCTTGACTAGTGGTATACCATTCTCCGTAAAGTCCAATAAAACCAGCTTGCATAAGACAAATAATATCTGAATTTGCAATTAAATAAGGTTTTAGTTGTTGAATGTGTGATAAAATAGTTGCTTTTGAAGCATCATATGGCAAAGCAGCTGAGTCGGTTGAATATACAAATCGAATAATGCATTTCATTCCTGCATTTCTAATGACATTAAAATCGGCTTGCATATTATTTAAATAGGTTTGCGATATAGGACCAGTTTTAAAATCAAGTAATCTAAACTCTCTAGATAATAAAGTTATATTATTTAGAAGTCTGAAATTTGTAGTATTGGTTTGATTTAGTAAGGTATAACTATTTGATTTTGCTGAAGCATATTTATAAAATCCTCTTTCTGGATTAGGGAAAACTGCAGTTGATGTGACATAAGTTTTAGTAACTGTTTGACTATTTATTGTAAAACAAAATAAAAAAGCTAGTAAAGTAAAAATTTTAGACATAGATAATAAATTTGAAAAACTATATTTTTTTAATGGTTTAAGATTTTTACAAATTTAATTAGTCTAAGTACATATTTTACCGATGAAAATTATTTTTATTGATTTTTAATCGACGAAATACATAATTTCATCAATATTATATTTATATTCCTACAATATTGATTGATTTGTTAAAATAATGATTTAAAAACCTTACAGTAAAGTTTTTAACAAAATTAATAATGACTGTTTATAAGTCAAGTTTCATAAGAAATGTCTCAAAAAAAATAGAAAAAATTTCATCACAAAGGCTTCATAAAAAGATATTTAACATTCAATTTCAACAAAAAGTTTAAAAATATTGTAGATTCAATTTAGAAATGTAGTTTTGTTTATTAATAAAATCTAAAAGCACAAATGAATAAATTGTCAATTATTATTCCTGTTTATAATGAAGAGAAAACAGTTCATTTGATTTTAAATAAAATTAAAAACATAACGCTTCCTCATAATATTGAAAAGGAGATAATTATTATAAATGACTATTCGTCTGACGATACTTCACAATCTATCCAAAAATATATTTCAGATCATTTAGAATTAAATATTATTTTTCTTGAACACACCAAAAATCAAGGTAAAGGTGCTGCGTTACATACCGGAATTGCAAAAGCTACAGGTGAGTTTACCATTATTCAAGATGCCGATTTAGAATATGACCCAAAGGAATATAGCATTCTTCTACAACCTGTTCTTGATGGCTTTGCAGATGTGGTTTATGGTTCGCGTTTTATGGGCGGAAATGCACATCGGGTCTTGTTTTTTTTGGCATACGATTGGAAATCACTTTTTGACTTTTTTATCAAATATGTTTACCAATTTGAACTTGACCGATATGGAAACGTGATACAAATTGTTTAATACTAAAATGTTACAATCTTTAACTTTGAAAGAAAAACGATTTGGGTTTGAACCTGAAGTAACTTCAAAAATTTCTAAAATTCCAAAAATTAGAATTTATGAAGTAGGTATTTCTTATTATGGACGTACTTATGAGGAAGGAAAAAAAATAAATTGGAAAGATGGTTTTAGGGCTATTTATTGCATTCTTCGTTATGGGATTATTAGATAATAATATCTCTTATTTTTTTTGCATTATTCAAATCGTTTAAAACTTCATCCAATACTTGATTTCTTTGTTTAAGTTTTTGAAAAGGTTGTGATTTTAATTGAATTATTTTCAATTCAAACTCTTGTTCTGTTTCTGCCATTTCACAAAGTGATATAATTTTTGGATCATCAACCATATTGCTATTTATCAAACAAAATCTACTTTTGAAAAGAGCATTTACTAGTTTTAATTTAGTGCCAGATTGCTGAAACGAGTACATCAAATTAATATGTGCATTCATCAACAAAGCATCTAAATGTTGCTTATTTTCAATAGAAACAAACGATATAGTATTTGAATCTGCAATTTGACTTTTCACAAATTGTTCCCCATTATTTGAGGCAATAATTAGTTTATAATCTGGAATTTTTTTAAAAATTTGAATCAAAAACGCAACAGATTTTTTATTGTCTGCCAACCTCAAATCACCGTGATAAAATGCATAATTACCATATTCTGAAATATTTTGCATCGTTTTGTTTCCGTGAAAAACAGGAATATATTTAGCATTTTTTGAAAAAGAAGCTACATAATTTGTTTCAAAAACTGAGAGTGTAAAAACGGTATCAAACTCTGAAATACAATCTTGATACTTTTTATATTTTATATAATCTGTATAATAAAGAAACTTTTTTACCCAGTTTTTTTCACTTTTATAAGCTCCATAAAAATAATTGGCTTCTAGATTGTGTAAACGCAAATACTGTTTATAACTTAGATTTTTTAGTTTATTCTTGACCATTGATGATTGTAAACCTTCATATAAAATTGGTGCATCAATAGCCAAAATATTTTTTAAAATATCTTTATGATTTCTAGATTTTACAGCAAAAGGTGTTGAAGAAAACATAAATAAAGGATTCCGATTTTTTTTATAAAAAAAGAGTTGTTTGGTTATTTGCTTCAATTCATCTGCAATAGTGTCATTTGTATCAAAAAAACAATGCAAATAAATATCAAAACCTAATTCTTTTAAAGCTTTTATTTTATAAAACACATCAATCACTCCACCATAATTTGCAGGAAATGGATTATCGAAACTAATGATATGAAGCGGTTTGTTTTGCATAAAAAATAAAAATCAAAAATAGAATATTTAAATGAGGATAACCTACTAAAATGGTATATTTGAATTTTATTTTGAAAATTTATGCCTTTTTTCTCTATCATTATTCCGCTATATAACAAAGAGCATTATATTGAAAATACTTTGAAAAGTGTTTTGAATCAAACCTTTACGGATTTTGAAATTCTTATCATTAATGATGGATCTACAGATACTAGTGAGCAGAAAATCTTAAATTTTAAAGACGACAGAATTAATTATTTTTCAAAAAAAAATGAAGGCGTTTCTACTGCTCGAAATTTAGGAATTGAAAAAGCAACATCTAATTATATTACTTTTATTGATGCAGATGATTTTTGGTATCCCGATTTTTTAGAAACCATCCACAAAGGAATTACTCTTTTCCCAAAAGAAAAAGTGTTTACTGCAGCTATTGAAATTGAAACTCCAAAAAAAATCTTTTCTGCTCAATATTCAATTGTGAAAAAGAATGATTATGAAATTGTGAACTTTTTTGAAGCAAGTTCAAAAGAATCTATAATTTGTACTTCGTGTGCTGTTTTTCATAGAAATGTTTTTGAGAAAGTAGGCGTTTTTGATACTTCTATAAAAAGTGGCCAAGACACTGATTTATGGATAAGAATTGGGCTTAAATATCCTATTGTATTTTCTTGGAAAATTCTGGCTCGTTATGTTTATGACGAAAATAGCTTGTCAAAAAACAAAAAATATACTACATCAAAACTCAATTTTTTAAAATTTATTGAAGAAGAAAAATCAAATCCTTGGTTGAAAAAATATTTAGATTTAAATCGGTTTTCGATTGCCATAAAATCTAAACTCAACAATGATAAAGCTACTTTTACAACAAATTATCAAGCAATAAATTTGAAAAATTTGTCCTCAAAAAAAAGATTTCTTCTTATTTTGCCTTCTTTTTTATTAAAAAAATTAATACATATTAAAATTTTCATAGCAGAAATAGGCATTGGAAATTCTGTTTTTAAATAATTTTTTGGATTTTTTTAAATTTTTTAATTCCTGACAATCCTATTTTTAATTTATCATAACTTTCATTGAAGGTAATATTTTTATTTTTTAATAAATGATAGATATGTTTCAAAAGTGTTAGATATCCATAAACTCCTTTGGTTTTATAATATAAAGCAGCTCTAGCAAAAATAAGGTTATCACTTCCCTCCTTTTTTCCTGAGGTTATCAAAGGATGTGTAACAATTACTGCTGGATTAAAACTCATTTTTAAATTTTTTTGAAGTGCTTCTCTCAAAAACAAATTCTCCTCGGCTGTTTCAAAAGTGGCTCCTAAACCAAAATGTTCATCAAATTTTAGCTGGTGTTTTTTGATTATTGCAACTTGAAAAGCAATTTCTATTGAGCAAACTTTATCAATCGTTTTTAATGTATGCTCATAGTAATTTATCGAACTATTTTGAGGTTTTTGATTCCCAATTCGTTGATGATTAAAGGTTATTATTGCTTGATTTTCATCATTATTAAAATTTTTAATAATCTCATTATCAAAACCTTGGCAATACACAACATCATCATCTGCAATCAAAGCTATTTTCTTTGAACAATTTTCTAATGCTAAATTTCTACTTTTCGACAATCCTTTCTCAAAAGAGTTTATTACAGTAATATTTTTATAATTTGAAACTAATATTTGTGTAGGAATGGTTTGATTGATGATAAGAATATTGAATTCAGAAAAATGCTTAAAAGGAAATAATAACTCCAAAAAATCTAATGAAGTTTTATTCATCGTAGAAATTAAAATTTCTATATCGTTAACAGAAAAAGGATTTGTCAATTTGTTTTATATTTACACAAATATAAAAATTTATTTACCGAATGAAAATACTTTTAGTTGGCGAGTACAGTAGACTTCATAATTCTTTGAAAGAAGGTCTTGTAGCTTTGGGTCATACGGTAACAATTGTAGGTTGCGGCGATCGATTTAAAAAATTTGAAACTGATTTATCTATTGCTCCAAAAATAATTGCAAATAATAGATTTTTCCGATTTCTTAATAAATTTTCAATTAGAGTTTTAAAACTTGATTTAGAACGATTAGAGAAAGGTATTCGTTTTAAAAAAATATTACCCACTCTAAAAAATTATGATGTCGTTCAGTTGATAAATTCTGATGCAATTGGTACTTTTCCAAAATGGGAAATTAAATTGTATCAAAAATTGTTTTTGCAAAACAAAAAAAAATACCTGTTGATTTGTGGAGAAGATACACCTATTATTGAAGTATGTTTAAAAAATAATCTCAAATATTCTGCACTTACACCATATCTTGAAAACAAAAAATTAAAAAAATATTTTTCGTTTTCATTAAAATATATTTCAAAACCGTATCGCAAATTGTTTGATTTTATTGAAAAAAATTGTGATGGCTTTATAGTTTCTGATTTAGATTATAAAATTCCTATGAGTCAAACCAGTATCGCTTGTACATTGATTCCGAATCCTATAAACCTTGATTTATTACCTTATCAAGAAATGAAAATTACTGATAAGATTGTGATTTTTCATGGAATTAATCCTTTGAGTTCCATAAAAAAGGGAAATCATTTTTTTGAAAAAGCATTAACCATTATTAAAGAAAAATACCAAGATAAAATTGAAATAATTACAGCTGTAAGTGTCCCATATAAAGAATATATTGAGTTGTATAATAAAGCTCATATACTTCTAGATATGGTATATAGTTATGATCAAGGATATAATGCACTTGAAGCTATGGCAAAAGGAAAAGTAGTTTTTACAGGTGCCGAAACTGAATTTGAAACCTATTATAATCTAAAAGAAAGAGTCAATATTAATGCAAAACCAAATGTAGATTCATTAGTTCATGAATTATCTTATTTGATAGAAAACCCAAATGAAATTCTTGCTATAAGCAAAAGAGCAAGAAAATTTATAGAGCAAGAACATCATTATGTGAAAATTGCTGAAAAATATGTGTCGAAATGGAATATAAAAACCTAATTTACTGTTGCAACCGCTTTTGGTTTACGTTTTCCAGAAAAATCAGCAGGATATTTTTGTTTATGTTGTTCGATATATTTGTAAGGTTGATCTTCATACAAATCTTTTAATTCTACAAAAAAACCATTTTTCAAGCAATATCCTCTGTAGCTAGGTGATATTGTATCAGAACTAATCCATTCTCCATTATTTATATATATAAAAACGGTATTCCTTGTATCAAAATAAGCTTGAAGATTTGGATAATAATAATATCTTATTCCAATGAACCTTTCGGTTGATTTTCTGCTGTTTACAAATACTGTATCTAGTTGCACTTGAGCTTTTGAAATTTGGCTAAATAAAAACAAAGCCAATATATAAAAGTAATGTTTCGTTTTCATAATTTTTATCTTTTTATAAATTAAAAAAAATGATTTGGGACTGTAAAAATACGACTAAGTTCCAATTTATACGACTAAAAATTAACATACTAGTTAATCGGTATTTTTTATCGATAAATGGCAGTCAGTTTTTTAATTTTTGTCGGAATTTTATTGGTATTGAATGTAAAAAAAAAACTTTCAAGTTGTTTATCGATTATAATGTTAAAAAAAAAGATCTGTCAAAAATATATCCCTAATTTCACCTCATATTTTAGAATTAAACATACTAAATAAACAATATAAACGGTAGAAATCCGTTATTATAAATAACATAAAACAATTTTTTAATATTGTTCGCCCCAGAATCTATTTTAAAAAAACTTAACTTAAATAAAATGAATACTTCAAGAAAAAAAATTATTATCGATACTATCGATAAACAAGAAACCATAAAGACAATTTCTACAAAAAATGATGTGGAACTTAGTCTTAAAAATTTGTTATTGAGCGAGATAAGATCAATGTATTATATCGAGAAAGCTCTTTTGAAGACTTTTCCTAAAATGATTAAAAATGCTTGTTCTTTTGAATTAATAGAAGCACTTACTTTTCACCAAGATGTTGCCAAATTGCAAATTACTCGTTTAGAAGAAATCTTTTTACACCTTAATGAAAAACCAATATTAGAGAGATGTAAAGCATTAGAATTTATTATAACCGAATTAGAAGAGGTTATTGATAAAACCAAGTTTGGTACCGTTCGTGATGCAGGAATTGTTTTGAAATTACATAAAATTGCCACTTTTGAAGTAGCTACTTATAGTTTGTTAACTATTTTTGCTGAAAATTTACACCAAAATATTATTTTTGATTTATTATTTAAATCCTTGAATGAAGAAAAAGTTATCGAAATGCGATTAATAAAAATTGCAAATGCAATTCGTTTTCATTCTAATGAAACCTTGATTTAATTATTTTTTACTAGATTTAAAGTTATGCTCATAAAGTTGAATCCAATCATCTACTGTGATTTTTGATACTAATTCTGAAATTAAATCATATGGTATATCATTTATTTTCTTAAAACGAATACATCCTTTTCCCATATCTAGTTTGATTTTGGAATGTTTTGGATATTCTGCAACAAACCAATCTAATAATTTAGAACTTCCGTAAATTCCTAAGTGATGTAGCACAATAAAATTTTTCTGAGAACCAATATTTATGAATGGCAAAGGTAATTTAGGATTGCAATGATAACCATTTGGATACGTTTTATGAGTAACTACATACCCAATCATACCATAACTCATTTCTTCTTCAAATCCGTTAGGGATATTCTCTAGTATTGATTTTCTCAATAATTGCATACATTCTTTTCTTTCTTCGGGCAAAGAATCTATATATTCTTCTGGAGTGTTGACTTTTGATTGCATTTTCAAATTAATTTTTAATAAAAATATAAAATTCATTTCAATGTCAATGAAATTTATTCCAAATATTTTCGATATTTGTTGAAATGTTAGAAATCAATTATGAGTAAAAATCCTATAAGAAAAGATAAAACTTGTTTGAATTGTAGATATGTTGTAGAAAATAGATTTTGCCCCAATTGTGGTCAAGAAAATACAGATACTCGAAAAACTTTTCATCACTTATTCATCCATTTTTTTGAAGATTTAACTCATTATGAAAATGCCTTCTGGAAAACCATAAAAAATCTTCTTTTAAGACCTTCATCCTTAACCAAAGAATATTTATCTGGAAAAAGACTTTCTTACCTTGCTCCTGTTCGATTGTATATTTTTATCAGTTTTGTAACCTTTTTTTTAGTTTCGGCAATACCTAATAATGAAGACGAAGATTTTATTAAAGAAACCAATAAAAAAGGAGAAAAAGAAACCGTAGTAGGGAATAAATATGTAAAACTATCATCCAAGGATAGTATTGATGATACAGAATTGACTAAAAATGAAATTAAAGCAATCAACTCTATATTAAACGCAAAATACATTCCAGAAG
>JAYTIV010000094.1:0-28596 GCA_043731625.1 Flavobacterium sp.
TGGACGACCGGTTGTTCCTAATTTTACACCTGAAAATGGAAAATTTGAAATCGGGAAAGCTATTTTGTTAAATGAAGGCTCAGATGTAACAATTGTTGCCACAGGTCATCTTGTTTGGGAAGCATTGCTTGCAGCTGAAATATTAGAAGAAAAAGGTATTTCTGCAGAAGTTATCAATATACATACTATAAAACCATTAGACGAAGAAGCCATTTTGAATTCTATTGCAAAAACAAAATGCATTGTTACAGCTGAAGAACATAATATTCTTGGTGGATTAGGCGAAAGTATTTCAAGAGTTTTGGCTTTAAAAAACCCAACTCCTCAAGAATTTGTAGCAGTTAATGACAGCTTTGGCGAAAGCGGAACTCCAGAACAATTAATGGAAAAATACAAACTCAATAATCAAGCAATTGTTGAAGCGGTAGAAAGAGTGATGAAAAGAAAATAAACATCATCAATATAAAATAAAAAACTCCATTATTTCTAATGGAGTTTTTTTGTGGGCGATGAGGGATTCGAACCCCCGACCCTCTGGGTGTAAACCAGATGCTCTGAACCAACTGAGCTAATCGCCCTTATTGCGAGTGCAAATATAGCTTACTTTTTCATATCTGCAAATTAATTTCAATAAAAATTATAAAATTTCTGCAACTACAAAAGTACTCCCGCCAATATAGATGAAGTCAGAAGCTGTAGCATTTTTCAGAGCTTGATCATAAGCCTCTGAAACAGAATTATATGATTTTCCCTTCAAATCAAATTCACTTGCTTTTTCTTTTAATATTTTCTGATCTAGACCTCGAAAAATATTTGGCTTACAAAAATAATAAATGGCATTTTTTGGAAATAATGGTAAAATTTCGTCTAAGTCTTTATCATTTACAACACCTAAAACAATATGTAAAGTATTGAATTTTTCTTTTTGAACTTGATTTAGTACAATTGATAGTCCATGTTTATTATGAGCTGTATCACAAACTACTTTTGGATAATCATTAATTTGCTGCCATCTTCCATAAAGTCCAGTGTTTTTTATCACATTTAAAAAGCCATCCTTTATATTTTTTTCCCTAATCTTAAATTGATTTTGAGATTGCAAAACTTTTATCGTTTGCAAAACTGTTTTCTTGTTGTGTTTTTGATAATCACCAATTAATTCTGAAGGATAC
Organism: Flavobacterium sp.; assembly: GCA_043731625.1. GTDB lineage: Bacteria > Bacteroidota > Bacteroidia > Flavobacteriales > Flavobacteriaceae > Flavobacterium. The sequence goes on from JAYTIV010000094.1 coordinate 1,173, forward strand.
TCATCTGAAATTTCATCAGAAGCAAAGAAAATATCAGAATTACAACTTCTTGCTTTAGCTAAAAATACTGGTTTGGTTTCTGCATTATATTCTCCGATAACAACAGGGATATTTGGTTTTATGATGCCCGCTTTTTCTCTAGCAATTGATTCTAAAGTAGTTCCTAGAAATTGCGTATGATCTAACCCAATATTTGTAATTACAGAAACTAAAGGAGTAATTATATTTGTAGAATCTAGCCTACCACCCATTCCTACTTCAAGAATAACTATATCTACTTTTTGATTTTTGAAATAATCAAGAGCCAAACCAACTGACATTTCAAAAAAACTTAATTGATTTTCATCAAAAAAAAACTTGTGTTTTTCTATAAAATCACAAATAAAATTTTCTGTAATTTGAATGTTATTTACCTTAATTCGTTCTCGATAATCTTTTAAATGTGGAGAAGTAAACAAACCTACTTTATATCCCGATTCTTGAAGTATTGATGCTAAAAAGTGAGATGTAGAACCTTTTCCGTTTGTTCCAGCAACATGAATGAATTTTAAATCGTTTTCTGGATGATTAAGATATTCTGATAATAGAATTGTATTGGTTAAATCTTTTCTAAAAGCAGATGCACCTTGAGTTTGATACATTGGAAGTTGATTGAACATCCAATCTACCGTTTCTTGATAATTCATTTTAATAGGTGCTAAAAAAATATTTGCTATTTATCTGTAAGCTTAAAATTATAAATAATCTTACCTACTTGTTTATCAGGCGCAGCATCATCTGATTGCCATTTGGTATTCATTGCTGCAATTTTAGCTTGATCTAACAAACATTTTGCTGCATTTGTAGTTCCTCTAATTCCAGGATTTGCACCAATAACTTTCCCCGTTTTATCAACAGATATTTGAACAACAACAATACCTTGTTCATCACAAATATAGTTGGGTTGTGGTTTATTGAGTGCTTTTCTGTTTCCTAATTGATAGTTTCCGTTACCATTTCCTGTTCCGCTTCCTGAACCAGTGCCATAACCACTTCCTGTGCCTAAACCTTGTCCAGAACCATTTCCGCCACCACTTCCTGTACCAGTTCCACCACCACCATTATAACCACTTGCATTTTTATCGCCATTGGCATTACCTTTATTTCCAGCTTGTTTATCATCACCATCACCAGATTTATTTGATCCGTTTAATAAATTTGAAAGTGCATCTGATGTTGATTTTGATGGCTTTGGCACCACTTTTACAACTGGTTTTTCAACTTCGATTTTCTTTGGTTTATCAACCGGTTTTTTTACTTCAGCAATTGCTGGAGCATCATCGTTTTCGCTTACAATAATTTCTTTTTCGTTAGTTGCTGTAGGCTGAGTTTTTTTTGGAGCAGCGACTACTTTTTCTGTAGATTGAAAATTATCTCCAGATCCAAATTCGCTATCACCAAAATTTACTGCAACTTCTCCTCCACCTCCACCGCCTTCAAATTCTGGCATTATGATTTGGTTTGAAAATTTTAAGAAAAATAAAATCAAAAACAACAAGCCAAATAAAAGGGTTGTCATTGTTAATGATTTCTTTCTGTTTTCGATTTCTGTAAAAACCATATTTATTTTTTTAATCTTTTATAATAACGAAATTATATAAAAAAAATTGTTATACCAACTGTTTCAACGCAATTTCAAATGCTGTAGCACTAATATTTGTTTTAGTAACATTTTTATCGTGTATTTTTTGAATAGCATTTTTTATTATTTCTGAAGTATCAGAAAAAATAGCTTCATCCGTCATCTGCACTTTCTTTTCCATAAAATAAGCAAAAACTCTAGCCATTCCGCAATTTGAAATAAAATCAGGAATCAAACTTACTTTGTGATCTATGTCCTCCATAATCGGGCCAAAAAATATTTCTTTGTCTGCAAAAGGTACATTTGCACCACATGAAATTACTTCAAGTCCGCAACCAATCATACTATCTACCTGACTTTGAGTCACCAATCTTGATGCAGCACAAGGTGCAAAAATAGCTGCGCCAATAGTCCATATTTTTTGATTGATTTCTTCAAACGGAATCATATTTTGAGCTATCAATTTATTTCCATCTTTATTCAAAAACAATGTTTTTATTTGTTCAAAAGAAAATCCATTTTCGTTTATAATTCCTCCATCACGATCAATTATACCAATAATTTTTACACCCATTTCTGCAAGATAAAAAGCAGCAGCCGAACCAACATTTCCAAATCCTTGAACAATTGCTTTTTTATCTTTAATGTTTCCGCCATAAATAGAATAAAAATGACGAGCCGCTTCTGCAACTCCATAACCTGTAATCATATCTGCTACAGTATATTTTTTGGCAACATCTGGCGAAAATTTAGGGTTTTCAATAACTTTCACAACACCTTGACGGAGTTGCCCAATTCTATTAATTTTGTCAGCTTCTGTTGGCTTAAAATGACCGTTAAAAACTCCTTCTTGCGGATGCCACACACCACATTCTTCTGTCATTGGAATTACTTCGTGAATCTCATCTACATTTAGATCACCACCAGTTCCATAATAACTTTTTAAAAGAGGTGAAACTGCTTTGTACCAACGTTGCAAAACCCCTTTTTTTCTTGGGTCATTTGGGTCAAAATTTATTCCAGATTTTGCACCGCCAATTGCTGGTCCAGAAACCGAAAATTTTACTTCCATTGTTTTTGCCAAAGACAATACTTCATTCATATCCAACCCTTTTCTCATTCTAGTTCCGCCACCTGCAGCGCCACCACGTAGAGAATTTATAACGGTCCAACCTTCTGCTTCTGTTTCAGCATCTTTCCAGTTGAAAATTATTTCTGGTTTTTTATTTTCAAATTGATGAAGTAATTCTTTCATTATTTATGATTTTTTTATGTCGCAAATATAGGGATTTGAGATTTAGTTTATCTCTTAAAAATTTTGTACTTTTAAGTTAATTATATAAGCAACCAAATGGTTGAAATTGCATCTAATAAATAAATTGATATGAAAACTACTAAATGTATATTCTGTGTTATATTATTATTTATTACACTAACAGGTTGTAATTCTAATCATTCCGAAAACGCAAATCCTTTAATCAAGTATAAATCTACTGGCTTCATTATTGGTCAGGATTTGGCTCTGTGTCCTTGTTGTGGAAATTGGATTATAAAAATAAATGGAATTGAAAACAATATTCAAACGGTTGAAATTCCTGAGGGTTTAAATCTTAATTTGATTGATGCAGTATTTCCAATTCCAATAAAATTAAACTGGCATCTTGATCAAAATTCAGTTTGTGGTTATATTATCATTGATGATATCGCATTGAATAATTAATTATAAATATATCCTGAACTATGATCGTGTTTTGCTCCTGTTACACTACTCAAAACATTAATTTCATTTCTTAATTTCAGGACTCCAAGCAAAGCAAAAATCAAGGCTTCTTTAAATTCAATTGTTTTATTATCTGGAATTATGATTTTGATTTTCGGCAAATAAAACTGCATTCTTTCTATAATAAAATCATTGTAGGCACCACCACCTGTTATTAATATTTTCCCTTCCTTTTTAGATAATATTAAAGAAGTTTGCAAAGCAATATGTTCTGTGAATGTGTGCATTTTATCTTCAATAGATATTTTATATTTTTCAATTAAAGGCAGAACAGTTTCTTTTACAAATTCAAATCCTAATGATTTAGGGTAAGATTTTTTATAATACTCCAAAGCATTTAATTCCTTCAATAAATTTGAATTTAAATTCCCAGAACGTGCAATATTTCCTTTATCATCATATTCTAAATTTAATTGATTTGAATAAAAATTCAAAACTGTATTGACAGGAGAAATATCAAAAGCTATTCGATTACCATTTTGTTCAAAAGATATATTAGAAAATCCACCCAAATTCAAACAAATATCATATTCATAGAATAAAATTCTATCTCCAATTGGTACTAATGGTGCGCCTTGACCGCCAAGTTGCACATCTTGAACTCTGAAATCACAGACAACTTTTTGATTTACATATTTTGCAATTTCGGGAAGATTCCCAATTTGTAAAGTAAAACCGTTTTGTGGTTGGTGCAAAATAGTGTGTCCGTGAGAACAAACAGCATCAAGATTTTTGATATTATGTTTGGATATAAATTCAGAAATAATTGTTCCTAAAAGTTGTGTGTATTCTTCATTCAACTTTTCTAATTCAGTTTTAGAAAAACTAACAGCATTTTTGAGTTTGTTTAACCATAAACTATCATAAGCTATGGTTTCGCTTTCAAGGATTTTAAATTCCCATTTATTATTTTCTATAGAAAAATGAATATGAGCTAAATCAATTCCGTCAAGAGATGTTCCTGACATAACACCTATTACATGATACTTATCTTTAAACATTGGCTAAATTTACGAAAACGTTTGAGATTTTAATTTAAATGCGTTATTTTTGCCTCAAATTTAAAAAAATCAAAACCACATTTACTACATATTATGGATTTTAATCTAACCGAAGAACATTTAATGATTCAACAAGCAGCCAAAGATTTTGCAATAGCAGAATTATTGCCTGGAGTAATAGAAAGAGATGAACATTCAAAATTTCCTACAGAACAGGTCAAAATGATGGCTGAATTGGGTTTTATGGGAATGATGGTAGATCCGAAATATGGTGGTGCTGGACTTGATAGCATATCTTATGTATTGGCTATGACCGAAATTGCAAAAGTAGATGCGTCTGCAGCAGTAATTATGTCTGTAAATAACTCTCTTGTTTGTGCAGGATTAGAAAAATATTGCAATGAAGAGCAAAAAATGAAATATTTAGTTCCGCTTGCAAAAGGTGAAGTGATTGGCGCTTTTTGCCTATCTGAACCAGAAGCAGGAAGCGATGCAACTTCGCAAAAAACAACAGCAATTGACAAAGGAGACTATTATTTATTAAACGGTACCAAAAACTGGATTACCAATGGTTCCACCGCTTCTACTTATTTGGTAATTGCACAAACCGATGTTGAAAAAGGTCATAGAGGAATTAATGCTTTTATAGTAGAGAAAGGTTGGGCAGGTTTTGAAGTTGGCCCTAAAGAAAAGAAAATGGGAATTCGTGGAAGCGATACTCATTCCTTAATGTTTACCGATGTAAAAGTTCCAAAAGAAAACAGGATTGGTGCAGATGGTTTTGGTTTTGCATTTGCAATGAATGTATTAAATGGTGGCAGAATTGGAATTGCGTCTCAAGCATTAGGTATTGCAACTGGAGCTTATGAAATTGCTTTGAAATATGCTCACGAAAGAAAAGCTTTTGGAAAAGAAATCTTTAAACATCAAGCTATAGCCTTCAAATTGGCAGATATGTATGTAAAAGTAACTGCCGCAAAATTACTAGTTATGAAAGCTGCTTGCGAAAAAGATGAAGGTAAAGACATTGCACATTCTGGTGCTATGGCAAAATTATATGCTTCAGAAATTGCTTTAGAAGTAGCTAACGAAGCCGTTCAAATTCACGGAGGAAATGGATATGTTGCAGAATATCATGTAGAGCGCATGATGCGAGATTCAAAAATCACACAAATTTATGAAGGAACATCAGAAATTCAAAGAATTGTAATTTCGAGAGGATTGGTTTCGTAAATAATATCACTTATATTTAACCCTTTAAATGTATCATTTAAAGGGTTTTTTTATTTAAAAAAACTATCATTTTTCTAATTAAGTTTTATTTATGTACGACGAACTTAAATATTGGTATCTCCGTGATCACAAATTGTTTTGGACCTTGAGTATTTCACAAATTAAGCAATTGTGCATTATTGTTGGATTTAAAAATGCAAAAAAAGGGGAAATTATTTATTTTTCGTCATCAGATGTACCACGAATTTTCTTACTCAAAAAAGGAAATATAAAAATTGTAGCAGTTGATGAGCAAGGCAATGAGACTATAAAAGATATTATCCAAAAAGGAGATTTGTTTGGAGAATTAACTTTAGAAAGTGATAGAAACTCAAACGAATATGCAAAAGCCTTGACAGACGAAGTTTCTATTTGTAGTTTTTTATTATCAGATTTTGAAGAACTTATGCTTAAAAACCCAAACTTAGCATTAACCTATACTAAATTCGTAGGGTTGAAAATGAAACGAATTAAAAATAATTATTCTAATTTGATTTCAAAAGATGCCAAAACAAGACTCTACTCATTTATAAAAGAATGGGCAGAACGCGAAGGTAAATTTGATGGAAATAAAGTTGCTATTGAAAATTATCTCACTCAATCTGATATTGCTCAAATTATAGGAACCTCACGACAAACTACCACATTATTACTTAATGAAATGGAAGAAAAACAACTGATTTATTATGGTCGAAAAGAAATTTTGATTGATGATATTTCAAAAATTTAAAATAATTTTAGTCGAAATGTAAACTACACGACATTTTCTATCGTAGATATAAAATAATTTTGCTTCATCAAAGTTTAATAATTTAATTTAAAACAAATGAAACATTCCATTTTAATTTTATTTCTTTCGTTACTTACAACAAGTACATTTGCTCAAGCAAACAAAAGAACAACCGAATTCAATTTAGAAAAAAAACTAGCTATTCAAGGATATGATCCTGTTGGATATTTTTTAGAAAAAAAAGCAATTAAAGGAAAACCTTCACTTTCTGCATCATTTGAAGGCGTAATATATTATTTTTTTACACAAACCAATAAAGACATTTTTTTAAGAAACCCATCAATATATGAACCTCAATATGGCGGTTGGTGTGCCTTTGCAATGGGAAACAACAACGAAAAAGTCGAGATTGACCCAAATACATTTAAAATTATAAACGGAAAATTATATTTATACTACAATGCTTTTTTTAATAACACTTTGAAAAGCTGGAATAAAGACGAAATAAATTTGAAGAAAAAAGCGGATGCCAATTGGAATAAAATTATAAACTAAAGCATAATGAAAAACCCTATATTTATATGGATTATCAAACTCATAGCAGTTGGAATCCTAGTACAAACATTATATTTCAAGTTTACTGGAGCTGAAGAAAGTGTCTATATTTTTACAACTTTGGGAGTTGAACCTTATGGTAGAATTGGCTCTGGTATTATTGAATTAGTTGCGACTATTTTAATATTAATTCCAAGAACTACCTTTTATGGAGCAATTCTAGGATTAGGAACTATGACTGGTGCAATTTTTTCTCATCTTTTTGTTTTAGGAATTGATGTAAAAAACGATGGTGGAACACTTTTTATTTTGGCAATAATTACGTTTCTTTGTTGTGCATATTTAGTGTTTATCAATAGAAATAAAATTTCGGCCAAATAAAATTAATATTTTAATGTTACTACCATCCATACATAATAGCCTCAACGAATTAATTGATTTACTAGATCAACTTTCTGATTCTGAATATGCAAATCCTTGTACAGAATTGAGCAATGCTAGTATTGGAGAACATACTCGACATATAATAGAGATGTTTCTTTGTTTAGAAAATCAATATCAATCTGGAATTGTAAATTATGACAAAAGAGAGCGAAATATCCAAATTCAAACCAATACTGAATTTGCTATAAAATCTATTGAAAAAATAAAAATCAATCTTGATAAATCAGATAAAAAAATTGAGTTGCAACAAATAATTGATGGTGAAGAAATTAGAATAGACAGCAATTATTATAGAGAATTGCTATACAATCTTGAGCACTGCATACATCATCAAGCATTAATAAAAGTGGCCATTTTGAAATATGATTCGTTAACAATCAATGCCAATTTTGGAGTAGCTCGTTCTACAATAGAATATAGAAACCAATGTGTACAGTAAGTTTTGTTTGTTCTAACAATAAAATTATCATTACTTCCAATCGTGATGAGCAAGTATTGAGACCAGCCAATGAGCCCAAAAATTATTTAATAAAAAATAAAAATATATTTTTCCCAAAAGATCCAAAAGCTGGAGGAACTTGGTTTGCAATTACTGAAAACGCAACCGTATTAGTCTTGCTAAACGGAGCTTCAGAAAAACACAAATGGCAACCACCTTATAGAAAAAGTCGCGGTTTAATTGTGTTGGATATAATAAGTAGCGAATCTGCAATAGATTTTTGGAAAGAAATAAATTTATTAGAAATCGAACCCTTTACATTAGTTTTATATCAAGATCAAAAACTTTATCAATTACGATGGGATGGTTTGATGAAAGAAACCGTTTTACTGGACACAAATAAAAATTATGTTTGGTCATCTTCAACATTATATCCAAAAGACATTAGAGAAAAAAGATCGGAATGGTTTTATCAATTTTTAGAAACCAAACCCGAAATTTCAGAAAATGAAATGTTTAATTTTCATCGATATACTGAAAATGAAAATTCAGAAAACGGATTGATTATCAATAGAAATGACAATCTAAAAACCTTGAGTATCACTCAAACTGTACTTGAAGACAACAAAGTTTCATTAATGCATTATGATTTATTGAATCATAAAGAATTTGCAAATTCGTTTATCATCGTTTAATTAATATTATTTGAAACTATTGATCCATAAACTGACACATTGGGAATACTGGCCGTTTGAGCTCGTCTATATTCCTATTTATTTTTTATGGAGTTATTATGCACTAAAATCTAGAAGCCTGTTTTTTTTTAATGCTTGTAATCCATTAATTAAAAACGGTGGTTTTTTTATGGAAAGTAAAAAAGCTATTTATGATTTGATTCCTCAAAAATATTATCCAAAAACCGAATTGATAAAAGATCAAATTTCATTTGATGAAGTTATAAAAAAAATCGATAATTCTGAAATCAAATTACCATTTATTGTAAAACCCGATATAGGATTACGTGGTTCTGCTGTAAAAAAAATTATGCATTTGGATGAATTAAAAAAATACCATCAAAAAGCAGATTTTGATTATTTATTACAAGATCTAATACCTTATGAAAATGAAGTTGGTATATTTTATGTTCGTTTTCCAAATGAAAAAAAAGGGAAAATAACCGGTATTGTATCCAAAGAGTTTTTGATAATAAATGGTGATGGGTTTGCAACTATAGAAGAATTAATAAAAAAAAATCCAAGATTTGAATTGCAACTTCAAGCGTTGCAAAAAGAATATGGTGAGAAACTCAAAACCATTTTAGCCAAAGACGAAAAAATAAACCTTGTACCTTATGGCAATCATGCTCGTGGTGCAAAATTCGTAGATTATAGTCATTTAATTTCAGACAAATTAACCAACGTCATCAATGATATGTGTTCGCAAATTCCAGAGTTTTATTTTGGTAGAATGGATTTGATGTATCATTCTTGGTCAGAATTAGAAGAAGGCAAAAACTTTTCTGTCGTAGAGTTAAATGGTGCTGCTAGTGAACCAACTCATATTTACGATCCAAAACATTCCCTGTTTTTTGCCTGGAAAGAATTAATTCGTCATATAAACTATATGCATAGAATTAGTGAAACCAATCACAAAAAAGGCGTACCTTACCTTACTCACAAAAAAGGTATGGCAGAATATCGTTTACACCAAGAACAAAGTAAAAAAATCGTGAATTTCTAATAATATGAAAACACTAAAAAACATTGCTGTTGGTTTTCTAGTAAGTTTTATAGGATCTATTCCGTTGGGTTTTCTTAATATTATTGGATATCAAATTTATCTTAAATATGGTTTACATTCAGTTATACCCTATTTATTTGGTGTGATTTTAGTAGAAGTTTTTGTGATATATTTTACATTAATTTTCGCCAATCAATTAGCAAACAATAAAAAACTTACCTTTTATATAGAAATTTTTTCTATTTTGTTTATGTTTTTGTTAGCATATAGTTTTCATTCACAATCCAATTCTAACACATCAGGTGAAGATTTATCGCAAAAATATGTTTCTTATTCTCCTTTTATTATTGGAGTTTTACTTAGTTGTCTCAACTTTATTCAAATACCTTTTTGGACTGGTTGGAATTTGTATTTGATAAATAATAAAATGATAATAATTGAAAATAGCACTAAATATTTTTATGTTTTAGGAACATTAATTGGGACATTTACAGGAATGTTGGCTTTGATTTTAGGATTAGATTTAATAACCCAAAACTCAGAATCAGTATCAAAATATGTGCTTTCTGTTATAATCCCATTATTTTTTGTAGGAATGGGAGTTTTTCAAGCCTATAAATTTTACAAAAAATATTATTCTTAATTTATCGTTGCCAATCGTTTATTCACCGATAGAGATTTACTGATAAACCAAAATGATACTAATAAATATATCGATTTTAGTATCTTTGACACAGGAAAAATAAAAAATGAAAAACATTATTATTACTGGAACTTCTAGAGGAATTGGTTTTGAGATGGCTTTGCTTTTTGCAAATGCAGGACACAATGTTTTGGCAATTTCAAGAAAAATACCTCAAGAATTTTTAGGCAATCCAAAAATAACATCGCTTTCTGTAGATTTATCAAAAGATGAAGATGTACTTCAAGTTGAAAATTTTATTTCAAAGTCTTGGAGAAAAGTAGATATCTTGATACATAATGCAGGAAGTTTAGTTTTTAAACCATTTGCAGAAACCTCAACAGAAGATTTTGAAAATGTTTATAAAGTAAATGTTTTTGGAGTTGCTAACTTAACACGAGTTTGTATACCTTTTTTATCAAAAGGAAGCCACGTTGTTACAATAAGTTCAATGGGTGGCATACAAGGAAGTACTAAGTTTGCTGGACTAGCAGCGTATAGTTCTAGTAAGGGTGCAGTAATTACACTTTCAGAATTATTGGCAGAAGAATATAAAGAAATTGGAATAAGTTTTAATGTTTTGGCACTTGGAGCCGTAAATACCGAAATGCTCAACGATGCTTTCCCAGATTATCAAGCGCCACTTTCTGCAAAAGAAATGGCCGAATATATTTTTGATTTTGCTTTGACCGGAAATAAATATTATAACGGAAAAGTATTGCAAGTTTCCTCTAGCACACCATAATTTATGATAGAAACTTTGGCGAAATATATTCCAGAACATGCTGTAGTACCTGTTTTTGAACTTATTAAAATGAATGAAGTTCATCTTAAAATAGTAAATGAACGTGTTACGCGTCATGGCGATTATAGAAAAGGATTGAGTGGCAAACACGAAATTACTGTTAATGCTAATTTGAATAAATACAAATTCCTAATAACATTAATTCACGAAATATCGCATTTGGTAGCTTTTGAAAAATTTGGAAGAAATATAAAACCACATGGTAACGAGTGGAAATATTCTTTTCAGAGATTAATGATTCCATTTATTAGACCTGAAATTTTTCCGAATCAATTGTTACCATTATTAGCAAGACATTTCAAAAACCCAACCGCTAGTAGTGATTCTGATGCTACTTTAGCATTGGTATTGAAACAATATGATAAAGAAAATGATAAAAACTATATCTTTGAAATACCTTACGATAGTGTTTTTAGAATACATAATGGGAAGATTTTTAAAAAAGGAGCATTACGTACTAAAAGATATGAATGTGTAGAAATAAGTTCGGGAAGAATGTATTTATTTAATCCAAATGCCGAAGTAGAATTATTACCTAATTAGAATTAAAAAAATCACAATGAATAAAAATTATTACGCAATATTAATGGCTGGTGGAGTTGGTTCCCGTTTTTGGCCTGTGAGTACCACTGAATTTCCAAAACAATTTCATGATATGTTGGGTTCTGGAGATACATTGATCCAGAAAACTTTTAGTCGATTATCAAAATTGATTCCTGTAGAAAATATTTTGATTTTAACCAATGAGAAATACAATCAAATTGTTTTAGACCAATTACCATTAGTAAAACAAGAACAAGTTTTGCTAGAACCTGCCATGCGAAATACAGCACCTTGTATTTTGTATGCTTCTTTAAAAATTCAAAAACAAAATCCAAATGCTGTAATGGTTGTGGCACCAAGTGATCACTGGATAGAGGATGAAAACGAATTTTCGAGAAATTTGCAACAATGTTTCGATTTTTGTTCGTCAGAAAATGCTTTGATGACTTTAGGAATTCATCCAACGTTTCCAAATACAGGTTTTGGGTATATTGAATTTGATAAAATGGATTCGAATCCGATAAAAAAAGTAAGCCAGTTTAGAGAAAAACCAGATTATGAAACAGCAAAATCTTTTCTAGATAGCGGGAATTTTTTATGGAATGGTGGTATTTTTATATGGAGTGTAAAAGCTATAACAAATGCTTTCGAAAAATTTCAACCACAAATGAATGCTTTATTTATGAAAGGCTGGGATGCTTATAATACTGCAACCGAACAATCCTTTATTGAAGAAAATTATGCTTTGGCAGAAAATGTATCCATTGATTATGCTGTAATGGAAAACGCAACAAATGTTTTTGTACTTCCTGCTACTTTTGACTGGAATGATTTAGGAACATGGGGTTCGTTGCATGAAAAATTAGATAAAGACAAAAACAACAATGCCGTTGTAAATGCAACAGTTTTGCTTAATAATTCTTCAAGTAATATTATTAGCACTGCAAAAGATAAACTTGTAATTATAGATGGATTAGAAGATTTTATAATTGTTGATAAGGATAATGTTTTACTTATTTATCCTAAAAGTAAAGAACAAGAAATAAAAGGCATTGTAAGCCAATTAAAAAAATAAAAAAAAGGCGGAAATTAATTTTCCGCCTTTTTTATGCCATTATATTTTAGGCATTTTTATCGAATTCTCACTCAAACCCATCGAATTCTAATTCAAACGCTTCAAATACTAATTCACTCTCTTTTTATATATTTAATTAAATAACTTTGTTAAAAAGAATATAAATAATTAGAATAATTAACTTTTAATAATTTGATTAATTATTTCATAACCTTAAAATTAGATTTTTTAATAATAATTAAAAAAAAAATTATGATTCCTAAAAGCGTAAAAATTAGTTCTATTAAGTTTATTTTTCTTTTGCTATTATTTTTTTGCCAACAAACCTATTCGCAATTATCTGATTTTACTTTAAATGTAAATCATACCAATCAAACTTGTACAGGAAATGGTTCATTAACTTTTAATGTTTCAAACGTTACTCCTGGAGCTATAATTTTGTACAGTGTATATTTACTACCAAATACTACAACTCCTTTTGCAGTGTTATCAGGAAATACAATAACAGGTTTAAATTCTGGAACTTATAGAGTTATTGCTGTACAATCATTGGGTGATTTAAATAATGATCAACCAGTAGATGTTGTTATTTTAGATCAAATTATAAATTTAATATATACAGCCCAAGTAACAAATGTGCCACCTTGTGAAACTACTGGATCAATAAAAATTATTACCTCACAAGGCAACCCTGTTTCATATGAAATTATTGATGGTCCAATCTTGGCTCCATTACAATCTTCAAATATTTTTAATGGATTAACTGCTGGGAAATATGTTGTGAGAGTATATGATGCTTGTGGTGAAGGAGTTGTGCAAACAATAACATTGCTTCAAGCAAATCCTATTTCTAATTTGACATTACATGAGATTAAATTAGAATGTTTGTTAGTAGATTGCAACAATGCTTCAGGAAATTTTCTTATAGAAGCAACAAATGCTTCTATACATTATCCATTAACTATTGAAATAACTGTTTTTCCGCCCAATAACGGAACACCAATTATAGTAAATCAAGTAGTAACTACTGGTGATAGTCAACAACAAACCATAAATATTACTAATATGCCATTTTTTGAAGATTTGGCTTATAATTATAATATTAAAATTATAGATGGTTGTGGTTCCGTTTATAATCTAATTGACAATCCTATTCGAGAAAAAATTAAGCTAATATTAGAAGATCCAATTAATTGTATTAAAGAAATATCAATAGATGCATGCTTTTTTTTACCACCAATAACTGTAGATTTTATAAGTAGTCCAGCAGGTTTTAACCCAACAGCTTTTAACTCATCACATCCTATAAATAGTTTTTATTATGGTTCTACAGAAAATAATGAATTACCAAGCGGAGAATATGTAATAAAAATAACTGATGCTTGTGGTAAATCTATTCAAAAATCAATTAGTATTGATTTTTTAGGAACTAATTACAATGTAACTCCAGTTGAAGATCCATGCAGCAATTTAAGTTATATCAATATTCCTAGTACTTTAGGTGGACTAACGATATTAACTGCAATTGTAGAAAGTGGTCCAGTAGAATTTGGGTTTCCTTATCCCTATGATGCAACCCCAATAATTGTAAACGGTAATTTGAGAATACCAGTTCCTGCGGGAATATATCACATAACAGGTATAGATATTTGTGGTAGACCGTATACTTTTAATATTGAAGTAATACCAGTAAATTTAATTCAAATTTCTGCTTCAGCAACACCTCAGTCGGATTGTAATCTTGTAAATGGCTCAATAAGTGTTAATTCAGCAAACGATGTACCTCTTGTGTCCGTGACAATTACAGAAGCTCCAGTAGAATTTAATCTTACATTGCCCTATACTTATATTATGGCTAATGAACCATCTCAAACTCAATTAAGCATCAGTAACACTCCTATTGGTAATTATACATTATTAGTTACAGATATTTGTGGAAATAATTATGATTTTATATTGTCTGTTAGTCTTGAAATCCCTTCAGCTGTTTATGGTGGTAATATAAAAGGTTGTGAAATTGGGTTTAGTTCATTTGAAATAATTAGCTATGTAGGAACCATTACATCTGTAATTATGACCTCCGCTCCACCAGCATTTACTACTCCATTACCATATGATGTTTCATCAAATATTGTTAATGGCAAATACTTATCTGGTTCTTTACCAGAAGGATCATATACATTCATTCACACTAATAGTTGTGGTAAAGTCGGCACCTATATGTATGAAAATAACGGTTTTGAAGTATATGAAAATACGATTCAAGTTGTCCCCAACTGCGGTTCCTATAATTTATATGTAAATTATAAAACTAATGAATCTAGAAATTTATTTATTTGGCTACAAAGATATAATCCTGTAACAAATCAATGGGAACATCCAAATAATGGCACACAATATATAGAAGGCACTACATTAACTTATTTTAATGCATTACCTCTAACTAATTTTGCTTTCAATTATAATATTACCTCAACTGGAACTTTTAGAATAATAAAATCTCAATTTATACTTTCAGCTACTGACCCATATTGTATTTCAGTTTTAAAAGAATTTGAATTTAATGGTGAATTAAAAATTGTTTCTGCCAATACCATTCAGTGTAATAATACCGATTCTGTAGTTTCTATAATTGCAACTGGAATTGCACCATTTACTTATAGAATAACAACAAAAAACGGTCAAACTTTTATTGTTGAAAACGGAAGTTCGAATAATTTTGCTGGTTTAACACCTGGCATTTACAATTTTCAAGTGACAGATATTTGCGGCAATATTGCCAACAGAATTTTTGATATTACTACACTACAAGAACCAGTAATAACAACAAATAACCTTTGCGAAGGTCAAATTGGGCAATTGATTGTGCAACCAATTTCTTTTTTAAATTATCAATGGTGGAAAGGAACTAATACCACTACCATCTTAAGTACTTCTAATGTTTTAACTTTTAATCCTTTTTCTCAATCTACTAACCCTGGTACATATTATGTTAGAATATACTCTACTTCTACTTTATCCTGTATAGATAAAACTATTTCGTTTACGATTCCAAATATTAGCAATCCAAATGCTGGTCAAGACGGAAATAAAACCATTTGCGAAAATACTAGTCCTATAAATTTATTTCCACTTTTAGTTGGCAACTACGATTCTTATGGTGTTTGGGAAGAAATAACCAATAGTAATAACTTGAATGGGAATATTTGGACTCCAGTTTCTGGGTTGTATGGTGAATTTAAATTTAAATATCATGTAAATGGATTTTGTAATGATTTTGATGAATCTTTTGTAACTATAAATTACTATCCCAATCCTGCAACACCAGTTATTACAATGAATCAAGAATATTGTTTAGGAGAAAGAATTGATTTTAATGTAGATACCATTCCAAATGCAGATTATCAATGGTCTGGACCTAATAATTTTACATCTACAATTCAAAATCCTTTTATAGAAAATTGTACAAGTTTAAATAGTGGTGATTATACTTTAAAGATAAAAGTTGATGATTGTGAATCAAGTGCAAATATTCCTATTATCATAAAATCTACACCAAATTTCACTATTGATGCTGCATGTGTTTTTGGGACATACCAATTATCCGTAACACCTATTGATAACACTTTTGCATTAGAAAACGCCACTTATTCTTGGACTGGACCAAATTTATTTACAAATTCTTCAAATCCTGTAAATATTACCAAATTAGCAACTGGTCAATATAATGTTGTGGTTACTAATAATGGTTGTAGTTCTGTTTCAAAATCGATTCAAGTTGATGCTACATTATGTACAATTCCGTTAGGAATTTCTCCAGGAA
This sequence comes from Flavobacterium sp., assembly GCA_043731625.1. Lineage (GTDB taxonomy): Bacteria > Bacteroidota > Bacteroidia > Flavobacteriales > Flavobacteriaceae > Flavobacterium. Next base: position 17,683 of record JAYTIV010000094.1, read on the forward strand.
CAGATGGTAATAATGATGAATTTGATTTATCTGGTTTTGGTGATATTCTAAAATTTAAAATATTCAATCGTTATGGTATGGTAGTATTTGAGCAAAACGGCTACACAAACCAATGGCACGGGCAAGATTATAAAGGAAGAGAATTACCTGATGCAACGTATTATTATTATATAAAATTTAAAACAAACGAAGAAAAAACTGGTTGGGTTTATGTAACAAGACCCTAATTACCCTTTCAAATAGGCTTCTCGTACTTTTTTGAATAAATTTGAAGAATAGACAAAATCTACTACAGCTTGGTTATCTGTTCTAAAAATTTCTTCTTTAGTACCTTGCCATTCTTTTAATCCGTTTTTTAGAAAGACAATATTCTCTCCTATTTCCATAACAGAATTCATATCATGACTGTTTATTACAGTGGTGATATTATATTCTTCAGTAATTTCTTTAATCAGATTATCAATTAAAATAGAGGTATTAGGATCTAAACCTGAATTTGGTTCATCACAAAAAAGATATTTTGGATTGTTTACGATTGCTCTTGCAATAGCAACACGTTTTTGCATTCCTCCAGAAATTTCTGATGGAAGTTTTTTGTTGGCATTAATAAGATTGACTCTTTTTAATACAAAATCAACTCTATCTTGAATTTCAGATTTTGAATTACTGGTAAACATTTTCAAAGGAAAGCCTACATTTTCTTCAACTGTCATAGAATCAAATAGAGCACTTCCTTGAAAAACCATTCCTATTTCTGTGCGTAATTCTCTTTTTTCATCTGCTGTTAATTCTGAATATATTCTGCCATCAAAAGAAATAGTTCCTTTGTCTGGCGAATGAATTCCTAATAGACTTTTTAGGAGTACTGTTTTTCCAGAACCACTTTGTCCAATTATCAAATTGGTCTTTCCTGTTTCAAAAACTGTCGAAACACCTTTTAATACTTGACTATCACCGAATGATTTTTCTAAATTTTTTACTTCTATCATTTGGTTAATAATAATTGAGTTAATATATAATTGACAAGTATAATCGTCACAGCTGTCCATACAAAAGAAACTGTACTTGCTTTACCTACTTCTAATGCTCCACCTTTCATATAATATCCGTGAAACGAAGGAATTGTTGCTAAAATTAATGCAAATACAAAGGTCTTTATAAATGCATAAGCAATATGAAATGGAATAAACTCTTGTTGAATTCCTCCAACAAAATCAGAACTTGAAGCAAAACTACCGTAAACCGCCGCAACCCAACCTCCAAAAATTCCTAAAAACATACTTATCCCTATTACAAAAGGATATAAAAGCAAAGCAATAAGTTTAGGAAAAACTAAGTAGTTTAGAGAATTAACACCCATAACTTCTAGTGCATCAATTTGTTCTGTAACTCGCATGGTACCAATACTAGATGTAATAAAGGAACCCATTTTTCCTGCCATAATAATAGACATAAAGGTAGGTGCAAATTCTAGAATTACAGATTGTCTTGTAGCAAAACCTATAAGATATTTTGGAATTAAAGGATTGGTTAAATTTAATGCTGTTTGTATTGCAACAACTCCACCCACAAAAAAGGAGATAAATGCAACTATACCTAGTGATCCAATAATCAAATCATCTATTTCTTTGAATATAAGATTTCGCATCACCGACCATTTGGTGGGTTTGTTGAAAATTTCTTTCCACATCAAAAAATATTTTCCTATTTGAGAAAGGTATCGAACGAGCATCATAGTTTGTGAAATATTGTCAAAAATACTAAGAAGTTATGAGTTTTGAGTTATGAGTTTTGTTTTTTAGTTTAAAACAGTTTTTCTTTCATTTTCTTTAATCGATAGTTGCGTATGAACTTGGCCTGCTCTTCTGATATTAAAAGTGGTTTTTGATCTGATTTGGCTTTCCAAAAACCTTTGATATAATCCAGAAACAAAAGTGGTTTCTTCTTCATCATTGCCAATTTTGCTGATGCAATTGCTGTTATCCAAAAACCGTAACCTAATGTATAAAATGCTTCACCTTGTTTGTAACGTGCCAGTTGGTTATAGTTGGCACCAGTTGGTTTAAGGTGTTTCACTTTTAATGTTGCATCAGTAACCACTTTCCAATTATAGAATTTACAAAGCAATTCATCAACTGTATCCCAACCCATTGCTGGTTTTAAACCTCCAATTTGGTTGAAACATTCTTTTCTATAAGATTTGAATGCTCCGCGTATATGATCTTTATCAGTTAGATTTTCTAAAATCCATTCTCCATTTTTTTCGATATATGCAAATCCGCCAACCATTCCTATTGTTGTATCCGATTTAAAATATTTGATAATTGTTTCAAAATAATTGGGAGGAAAAATCAAATCGGCATCTGCTTTTACTATAAAATCGTAATTGTCATCTAAAGTTGCCAACCCTTTTTGAAAAGCTTGAATAACTTTACTTCCTGGTAAATGGATTGCATCCGAAGTTGTATTGACAATACTTATTATAGAATTTGAATTTGCTAAGGTTGCAATTATTTGCAAAGTAGCATCAGTAGAATTATCGTTGACTATTACAATTTTTTGAGGTAAAATAGTTTGTTGTAACAAAGATTGAATTGTCAATGCAATAAAATCTTGTTCGTTGTGTGTGGGAATTACAATAAAGTATTTCATTTTAGTTTTAAAAAACACAAAATTAGTTAAATAAAAAAAAGGATCTCAATATGAAATCCTTTTTTAACTAATTCAAATTAAAAACAAAAAACTATTCGTTATCGGCAACTTGTGAAGTTCTTTTTACAAATGCCTCAATATTGTCATAAACCACTGGTATTACTTCTTTTCCAGATTTATCAATAAATCCTAATTTATCTTTGCTATCTTTTACTAAAGACCAGTTTTTTCTTACTGCATCAAATTTTTCAACATTTACATATTTTACTGGAACTATTAAATTTCCTTCTTTATCTACAAATCCTTTAAGACCTCCTGATTCTACCATCATCCAATCTTTAGAGTATTCTCCAAACATTCCAACTTTATCATAGATTGGTGGAACAATTTCTTTTCCTGCATCATCAATAAATCCGAATTTACCTCCTTTTTGAACCATAGCCCATCCTAGATTATAATAGTTATAACTATTAATTACTTCATATTTTGGTTCTACAATAATTTTTCCTGTTTTATCAATAAATCCATATAAACTATTTAATCCAACTTTTGACCAATTTGGATGAAGTTTATCAAAATCATCAACAGATGTATATTTTGCTGGAATAATTTCTACTCCGTTTTCATTGATTACTCCAAACTTATCATCAGAGCTTACAATAAATAATTTTTGACCAAAAGAAATGGTACATAATAATAGGGCTACGCTTGTGTAAAATAGTTTCATAATCTAGGTTTGTTTAAATTTAGGGTTATTTGATTTTTAAATACAATTCAATACTACAAAAACAAATCGATTAAAAACAAATATAATCGATTAAGTGCGTGTTTTTGTATTTTAAATGTATAATTTTCTTACACTTATATTATTAAAACTCATCAAAACATATAAATTGAAATGAAAAATTAATTGAATATTTTAATTAATTAAAACTTTAGAAATTAATATAAAATAAAAAAAGGGATCTCTTTTGTTGAAATCCCTTTTTTGAATATATTTAAATTAATTATTAGTTTGAATCTGCAACAACAGATTTCTTTTTAGTAAAAGCTTCTATATTATCATAAACAACAGGAATTACTTCTTTGCCTGTTTTGTCAATAAAACCTAGTTTATCTTTTCTGTCTTTTACTAAAGCCCAGTTTTTTCTAACTTTATCAAATTTTTCGATTTCAACATATTTCAAAGGTACAATTACATTCCCTTCTTTATCTACAAATCCTTTAAGTCCATCCGATTCAACAAGCATCCAATCTTTATAATATTCGCCAAAATTACCTACTTTATCATATACGGGTTGTACAATTTCCTTACCTAAATCATCAATAAAGCCAATTTTTCCTTCTTTTTGTACTAATGCCCATCCTTCATTATAGGAATTATAATTATTTATAACTTCATATTTTGGTTCAATTATAATTTTACCTCTTTTGTCTATAAAACCATATAGATTATTTAAACCTACTTTTGACCACTCGAGATGAACTTTATCAAAATCTTCAACAGAGGTATATTTAGTTGGAATAATTTCTACTCCGTTTTCATTGATTACTCCAAACTTATCATCAGAGCTTACAATAAATAATTTTTGTCCGAAGGAAATAGTGCATATTAGTAATGCTGCACTTGTGTAAATTGCTTTCATAATTTAGTTTTGTTTAAATTTAGGGTTGTTTAATTAACTTATTATGAAACAATGATATTGCAATACATCGATAAAAAACAAATTTTATCGACAAAATACATACATTTTAAAAAAATAACTGTATTTATCTTACAAATAATAGAAAGGATAATTAGCGAGTAAATAAATTATTACTTCACTTTCTCAGCGTAGATAATATAGTATCTGTTGGTAAACATTCTTAATAAAGGACGAATACCAATTTTATTTACAGGATTTGTAAATTGCTGTCTATCAATAATTTTCCAACCTGTTTTTTCTAAAAGCCAATCGAGTTGCCAATCTTCAAATTCGTGATAGTGCCTATCCCATTTATCGGTTTTACTTCTATAGGCAGGAGAAAACCACAATCGCATTGGAATTGAAATAAATAATTTATCTGCTTTTATTTCTTTTAAAATAGTGTAGGGATTTAGCAAATGTTCAAAAATTTCGAATGCAGTAACTACATCCTGGTTAGATTTTTGTAATGCAAATTGATTTTTATCTAAATCTTCTCCAGATGTATTTTGCACATTAAACCCTTCTTCAATCATTATTTTAGAAAAAGGATTTTCAACTCCTAAATCAAGAATAGATTCAGTTTTATTGATATGCTTTTTTAAAAATGCTAAAGTAATTTTGAATCGTTTATTTGGGAATGTCTTTTCGTACATATTTATGAAATAATTTACATTCTATATACAAAAGCATTAATATTCATTCCTGCACCAACAGAAGCAAAGAGCACAACATCTCCTTTTTGTATTTTTTGATTTTCTAATTTTCCTTTTACAAGTAAATCATATAAAGTAGGAACTGTTGCAACGCTAGAGTTTCCTAATTTATGAATACTCATTGGCATTACTCCTTTTGGTGGTACTTGATTGTATAATTTAAAAAAGCGATGAATAATAGCTTCATCCATTTTTTCATTTGCTTGATGTATTAATACTTTTTTTACATCTGAAATTGAAATTCCACTTTCCTCTAAACAAGTTGCCATTGCTTTTGGCACTTCGTTCAAAGCAAATTCATATATTTTTCTTCCATGCATTTTAATATATCGTACATCTTGATCTAGGTCTTTGTTAAACGAATTTCCAAAAAACAAATAATCTGCTTCATCTGTTGCAAAAGTTGCCGAAGAAAAAGATAAAATTCCTCCTTCTTCGTCTATTGCTTCAATTATTGTTGCACCTGCACCATCAGAATAAATCATACTATCTCTATCATGAATATCAACCACTCTAGATAAAGTTTCTGCACCAATAACCAAGCATTTTTTTGCCATTCCGGCTTTTATAAATGCAGTAGCATGAATAACACCTTCTATCCATCCTGGACAACCAAATAAGACATCGTATGCAACACATTTAGGGTTTTTTATTCTCAATTTTTGTTTCACTCTTGAGGCAAGACTAGGAACTGCATCAGATTGAATGGCATTTAGTTTTACATTTCCAAAATTATGTGCAAAAATGATATAATCTAAAGTTTCAGGATCAATTTTCGAGTCTAATATAGCTTTTTCGGCGGCAAAGAATGCAATGTCTGATGTTAATAAATTATCATCCGCATAACGACGTTCTTCAATTCCTGTTATTTCTTTAAATTTCTGAGCTACTACTTCATTTGAATATGAAAATAGAGTTCCATCATCATTCAAAAATTGATGATTTAAAAAATCGGAATTCGCTACGATTTGGTTTGGAATATAGCTTCCAGAACCTGTAATTTTGATGTTCATTTTAGAAAGATTAGCTCTACGAATATACTAATTATTGAAATAATTAAAACTATAAAATTTAAAGAATCGATTTCAATTGCGAATTATTCAATTAACATTATCTTAATTTATTAATAATATAATTTTACTTTAATTGATTGGCAATTTTAATTTGCATTACGGTGGCAATATTGAGTGCTTGTGTTTTAATTTGCTCTGCTTTTTCACCTTTAAACAACTCATCTACTGTATTAAAAAAATGACTTAACCAGATTTTAAAAAGTTCTGGCGTTAGAGGCTCTTTATGATTAATATCTAAATGAATCTGAGTTAAATTTTTCACATAACCTCCTGTTCCTAAAATTGATTGTGACCAAAAAGTTACTAGAATGGGCAAATGTTCTTCGAGATGAATTTTAACAATGTCAGTGAAAATATAACCTATAGATTCGTCTGAAAGTAATTTTTTATAAAACTCATCAACAAGTTTGTATAAATCTTCTTGGTTTTGAATGTCCTTCATAATTATAAAAAAATGTCCCGATTTCTCGAGACATTTATTGAATATTTAATTTTCCATATAGGCTTCAATTGGCGCACAACTACAAACTAAGTTTCTATCACCATATGCTTCATCAGCACGACGAACGGTTGGCCAGAATTTATTATCTGCAATATAATCTAACGGAAAAGCTGCTTGTTCACGAGTATAGGGATAATTCCAAGTATCAGTAGTTACCATTGTTAATGTATGTGGGGAATTTTTTAATACATTATTTGGGTTGTCTAGAACTGCAGATTCAATTTCTTTTCTAATAGAAATCATTGCTTCACAAAAACGATCTAATTCGGCCAAATCTTCACTCTCTGTTGGTTCTATCATCAAAGTTCCTGCAACAGGAAAAGAAACAGTTGGCGCGTGAAAACCATAATCCATTAATCGTTTTGCAATATCTGTAACTTCTATTCCTTTTTCTTTAAATGGGCGACATTCCAAAATCATTTCGTGTGCTGCTCGTCCCATTTCTCCAGAATACAATGTATCATAATATCCGTTTAATTTTTCTTTTATATAATTGGCATTCAAAATAGCATACTCTGTTGATTTTTTTAATCCTTCAGCACCCAACATACAAATATAACCATATGAAATTAAGCAAACTAAAGCTGAACCCCAAGGTGCTGCAGAAATTGCGGTAATTGCATTTTCTCCACCTGTTGGAATAATAGGATTTGTTGGTAAAAAAGGAACTAATTGTGGTGCAACACAAATTGGACCAACTCCAGGACCACCACCACCATGAGGAATTGCAAATGTTTTATGCAAGTTTAAATGACAAACATCTGCACCAATTGTGGCGGGATTTGTCAATCCTACTTGTGCATTCATATTGGCGCCATCCATATAAACTTGGCCTCCGTTATCGTGAATTAATTTTGTGATTTCAATAATGGCTGCTTCAAAAACCCCATGAGTAGAAGGATAAGTCACCATCAAACAAGATAGATTGTCTTTATGCAGAATTGCTTTTTCACGCAAATCCTCTACATCAATATTCCCATTTTCTAGAGTTTTTGTAACTACAACTTGCATTCCTGCCATTGCAGCAGACGCAGGATTTGTTCCGTGTGCAGAAGAAGGAATTAAAGCAATATTTCTATGGAAATCGCCACGTGATTGGTGATAGGCACGTATAACCATTAATCCAGCATATTCGCCTTGCGCACCAGAATTTGGTTGTAAAGTGGTACCTGCAAAACCTGTTATTACATTTAATTGTTGTTCTAATTTATGCAACATTTCTTGATAACCTTGTGCTTGATTGAGTGGTGCAAAAGGATGAATATTATTCCATTGTGCCATACTTAACGGCAACATTTCTGAAGCCGCATTTAGTTTCATGGTACAAGAACCTAAAGAAATCATCGAATGGTTTAATGCTAAATCTTTTCGTTCTAACATTTTGATATAACGCATCATTGCACTTTCTGAATGGTATTTATTAAATACATCATATTGCAAGAAAGTAGATCCTCTAATTAATTGATCGGGAATTTGATTTTCAGTTTTTAATTCTGAAATTAAAGTAGCTTCTTTATCTAGTGATTTTGCAAAAATTGAAACTATCAAATTCAAATCTGCAATTGAAGTAGTTTCATTTAAAGAAATTGAAACTGTATTTTCATCGATATAATAAAAATTTACTTCGTTTTGTTCAGCTATTGCTTTTACTTTTGAAGCATTTGCTTTTATAACTATAGTATCAAAATAAGAAGTATTAGTTTGATACAATCCTAGTTTTTCTAATTCATTTGCCAATGTTACTGCAGACGAATGCACTTTGTCTGCAATATATTGCAACCCTTTTGGTCCGTGATAAACAGCATACATTCCAGCCATTACAGATAATAAAACTTGAGCAGTACAAATATTTGATGTTGCTTTATCACGCTTGATATGTTGCTCTCTTGTTTGCAATGCCATTCGCAAAGCTCTGTTTCCATTAGTATCAACCGTTACACCAATAATTCTACCAGGCATACTACGTTTGTACTCCTCTTTTGTAGCAAAAAATGCCGCATGTGGACCTCCATAACCTAACGGAATTCCGAAACGTTGTGTTGTTCCAAGCACCACATCGGCACCCATTTCTCCAGGAGAAGTAAGTTTTACTAAACTCAATATATCTGCCGCAACAGCAATTTTTATTTCTTTTGATTTTGCAGTTGCAATAAATCCTGCATAATCATGTATCTGACCAAATTTTCCTGGATATTGAAGTATAGCTCCGAAAAAATCTGTTGAAAAATCAAATTCTTCGTGGTTTCCGATAACTAATTCTACACCAATTGGAGTGGAACGAGTTTGTAAAACAGATAATGTTTGTGGTAAAATTTCTTCAGAAACAAAAAATTTACACACATTATTTTTCTTTTGATCACGAGTTCTAACGTCATATAACAAAGCCATTGCTTCTGCTGCTGCAGTACTTTCGTCAAGAAGAGAGGCATTTGCGATTTCCATTCCGGTTAATTCTATAACCATCGTTTGAAAATTCAAGATTGCTTCTAAACGACCTTGTGCAATCTCTGCTTGATATGGTGTGTAAGCAGTATACCAACCTGGATTTTCGAAAATATTTCTTTGAATAACGGCTGGGATTATGGCTTGATTATAACCTAAACCAATATAGGATTGAAATACCTTATTTTTGTTTCCTAATGCTAAAATATGCTTTGCAAATTCATACTCGGTCATTGCTGGATCTAATTCCAAATCTTTTTTTAATCGAATATCATCTGGAAGTGTTTCATAAATCAGTTGATCTATTGACGCAACTCCTATTGTTTTGAACATATGTTGAAGATCGTTTTCTCGTGGCCCAATGTGTCTTAGAGCAAAAGCATCTGTTTTCATAGAATAGTGAAGTAATTGTGTTTTTTTGAAGCACAAATTTATGGATTATTCTCAAAGAAAATAGGGTTTATGCAATTGATTTTTGAGAATTTTTGAACCAAAACAGCATCTTATTAACAGTTTGATTAATTTTACAAAATGCAACTTCTAATAAAACCATTCGATTTTTATATAAATTCTTCAATTCATGTTGGAATAGCGGTATTTTGTTTGGTTCAAATTACAATTCTATCAGATCATCTAATTGGATTAAATAACTATTCAACTTGTGTGTTTTTTGGCACTGTAATAGGATATAATTTTTTGAAATATTATGAAGTTCACAAAAAATGGAACTATTATTTAAGAAACCATTTAGGAACCTTGATGATGAGTGTTTTGGCATTCTTAGGATTTTTGATTTCATTTTTAAAGATGGAACATACGATTCAAAAATCTATATTATATGCAGGTCTATTTGTATTATTTTATCCTTTTATTAGAAAATACGGATGGTTAAAAATATTTTGGGTAAGTCTTGTAGTTACCTTCATCACAACTTATATACCTTTTCAAACTGAAAAATTATCGCAAAACAATTTTGGAATAAATTTAGTCCAACGTTTATTAATAATTGTGAGTTTACTAATTCCGTTTGAGATTTTAGATAGTACAACAGATGACACTTCTATGAATACTTTACCTCAACAATTTGGGATAAAAAAAGCAAAGTTGTTTGGGATAATATTAGTCATTCCGTTTATCATTCTTGAATTTTTTAAAGTAAATTCATCATTCATTATTCTTCCTATTAGTCTTTTAACAGTAGGTTTTATAGTTTTTTCTTCACAAGAAAGAAACAAATATTACACCTCATTTTGGGTAGAAAGTATTCCGATTATTTGGTGGTTATTAATACTGATTTTCGGCTAATTCTTTCAAAATTTTATTTCTATTAATAATGAAATTTGTTAAATGTTTTTTGAGGATAATTGCATCAAATAATTTTCCGAAAATTCCAAAAGGAGTTTCATAATTTAGTTTATCTATCATTACTGTTTCCCCTATTTTTTCAGTAAAAAAATGTTCGTGTTTAAATGATTTAAATTATCCTTTTTCCATTTCATCAACAAAATAATCAAAGAAACTCATAACTGTTATTCGGCTTTTGTGAGTGAGATAAAAACCGAAATGTTTACCTCGCCAAGTGACTGTTTCATCAAAATTTATCAATCCAGAGGTGACTCCAGCAATTGCTTTTTCATTGGTTTGACTAGCTGAATTTTGATGAACATCTATATTTCTTGATAAGTCAAAAACGATTTGTTTTGGTGCGTTTATAATTGTGGTGATGTTTATTGTAGTCATTTTATAATTTATAAAAACCAATTAAATTATGAATAAATAATAAAGTATTGACTATTGCAAAAAGCACAAAAAGTGTATTCATGAAATAACTTCCAAATTTAAAT
>JAYTIV010000095.1:0-4220 GCA_043731625.1 Flavobacterium sp.
AACTTTACGATACAATTAACTGGAAGTGCAAAAATAAAAGATGTTAATAATAGAATATCTAATATAATAGCAGTTGATGTACAATGCTCAAATGGTGTAATTCATGCATTAGATAAAGTATTATTACCAACTTTGTAAAATCAATTTTAATTAAAATAAAAAGGAGGAAAATAGTAATTTCCTCCTTTTTTTTATAAAAATTAATTTATTTAAAACAAATCCTCTGGTGAGGTTAATTTATTTAATTCTTCTTTTAAAGTATTATTCAAAAGTTGCATTCCGTATTGAAAAGAAGCATTCATCCAACCAAATCCTTCACGGGTAATATATTCAAAATCGGTTCCTTGATTGCCATATTCTGCAAATACTTTATGAGAAGCCGAAACAACATCGTATTTTTCTGGAACTGTTCCGTTATAATCGCAAGCATTTTTGGTAATCATCCACAACCAACGATATATTAATTCTTGTGCATAATCATTGTAACCATAATTAATTAATCCTTGCCAAATAATAATTTGATGTGGTGGCCAACCATTAGGATAATCCCATTGGCGTTGCATTTGATGCTTTTCAATATTAGATAAAGCATCTTTTGAACAACCTGCAATTCCACCTAGAGAAACAAGTTTTGGTAATGAATTTTCTATCATTTTATCAGCTTGTTCCTGAGTTGCTATTTTTGCCCATAAAGGAAAAAAACTTGTTGCTGATAAAAATATATTTTGGGTTTTGGTTTCAATATTATAATCGAAATAGCAATTTTCTTTATCATTCCATAAATACTGATTCATGAGTTTTTTTCTAGTAATTGCTTTATCTAACCAATATTGATGTGTGTAGTTTGTGTTGTTATATTCATAATTATTATTGAAATAAAACGAAATTATTTCTGCAAAATCTGTTTCATATTTGTACAACATAGCATTGAGTTCTACAGTATTCATTGATGCGCAAATACCTTCTAATCTGTAACTGGTATCGTGACCACTTTCTCGAACACTTCTGTCATGAACAAAATAAGCATCCAATTCTGAGTTTGCTATTTTGCGTTGATAATATAACTTTTCATATTCTGGAATAGATAGATTACTTGCTTTTGCAAATGGTTCTAAAATTTCATCATAATGTCCAGGTTCTGTTTCTGGAGGCAAACCAATACCTTGAGCAAAATAGCGGTTCAAACCATTTTCAGTCAACCGTTTTCCAGTTTCCATCCAAACAGTTTCATATTCTTTAATACAAATCTGAAGTTTTTCTTGAAGCCAATTCAAATCTTTAACCGGCATTGCTTCATAAACTTCTCGAATCATACTCGAATAAAAAGGAGGTTGTGTTCGCGTTAAATAATAAGATCTATTTGCATTGAGAATTTTACCATAATGAGTTATTTGGTAGGCAAAATTATCAACCATACTTTTGGCCAAGTCAATTTTATCATCTATCAACAAACCAATATTTTCAAAATAACTATCCCAACCATACATTTCATTAAACCTACCACCAGGAACAACAAAAGGTAATCCAGATATTTCACCGTTTTGATTATGCAAAGCTAATGAGAGAATTCCTCCTTCATCATTTATACTACTCACATATTGTGGTGTAATATCTTTGGGAAGTTGCACCACTTTTATATTGAATTTCGTTGCTAAACTTTGATAATATGCAAATGCAAAATCATCTGTAAAAGGAACATAGATAATAGATTGTGCCGCTTTTGACTTAGAGTCGGTTAAGATATTTTCCAAACCTTTTTCATCCATAGTTCGAGTCAATCCTTTCCAGAAATACTCTTTAATCATTCTAGAAATTCGATTGGCTGGAAGTTCGAATATTTTGTCGTATTCTATAAAATCTTGATTGTTTTCTTGAGATAAAATAAGTTCTTGCAAAACATTAGACAAAAGATAAGTGCCTTCAATTGCAATTTCTTGTGAATCACATTTTAGAATAAATTTTTTTGGACCTTTATCTTCTATAGTGATTCTTTTATCAGCATCAGTATCTTCTTGTGTTAGAAGTTGTGAAAGTGTTAGCTGAATACTTAATTTAATTTTTTGCATTTTTTGATAACATTGAATTTAACACCCAAAGTAATATAAATATTAAAGTAATTGGAATTAATGCAAAATAAAATGCCGTTGTACCACCAAAAGCCTCAAAAACATGACCTGTTATAATTGACCCTATTGTTCCTCCTAAAGCAGAAAAAACTACAATCAAACCTGACATTGAGCTGTGCATATGTTTTGGTAAAGATGACAATATTGTAGAATTTAATGTTGGATAAATAGGCGCTAAGAATAATCCCATAATTGGTAATAAATACAATACAAAAGGTGCATTAAACCACGTCATAGTATCCGTATTTTCTATAATAATATTTTTAGCCAATGGCATCACAATTAATACAATTGCTCCTATAATAATCAGGCAAAAAGATAAAAAATGAATCCATTTTACTCTTAATAAAACAAATCCCGATAATAATCTTCCTAGAAATGTTGCGCCAGCTAAAATAGAACCAGCTTGGACTGCCAAACTTGTAGGTGCGTGTAGAATTTCTTTATAGAAAGTTGGCATCCAAGTAGAGAAACTTTGCTCTATCATTACATAAAAAAAGATAGAAAGTATAAATACAATTATTAATGTTTTGACAATCATTCCAATCATTTCTTTAAAATCTTTCTCAAGAGAAGTGTTTTCTATTTTAGCTTCTTTTTCATCTAACTTGGTGAAAAACAAAAGTAAAAATGCCATAAATGAAAGTGCTCCAATTATCCAATAAATATGTAACCATTCACGAGATTTTGGGTCAGCATCATTTACAAAAAAACTAAATACAAAACCTCCAAGCATCACGCCACACATAAAAACAGCTTCAAGAAAATTCATAAAACTGCCGTGTTCTTTTTGATTATTGGTCAATAATCCTATGGTTGAAAACACTGAAACTTTTATTAAAGCAAAAGAAACACCAATTACAAAAAAAAGCAATTTGAAATACCAAAAAGCATCAGCAAAAGGCATAATACAACAAACAATTGTAACTAATGCAAGTGCAATTAACATTGATTTTTTTAAACCAATTTTGGGTAAAAACGAAGCAAATATGAAAGCAGCAATTGCAATAGGTAAATCTTTAAATCCTTCTAAAATTGATGCATCAGCCTTTGAAACGCCGAAATTGAGTTGCATTTGAAGCATAACAATTCCTACACAATTTAGCAAAATTGCAAAGACAAAATAATTAAGAAATAAAGATATTTTGATGGCTATGTTTTTCATATTTTTTTTGATTAAAAATTCATTTTTGTAGTAATATCATTTTCTGTATGATGTATTGTAAAACTAAGAGTATTTAAGTTAGCATATAAATGTATTAGTACAGTATCATTTTTCCACTTAATATCAATTATATCTGTTTGATTATCATTTATTTCTACAGTTCCAGAAAATGCTTTTGACGTATTTCGTAAGCGAATTAGTTCTAATTGTTTTTTTACAATTTCTTTTTTTAATCCATTCTCTATATCTTCTAGAGTTAATGTTGTTCTGTTAATTTCTTTATGTCCGGCACTACCACCATTATCGGCTGCTATATAATTGTTTTTTCCTGCAAAAATATCCAAATACCAAATTTGAGGTATTCCTGGCATAAAAAGTTGTATCGCTCTTGCTAAAAGTAACTTTTGTTCATCTTCGCCTAAGGCACTAAAATAAGTAGCATTTACTTGATAATATGATATTTTTTTTCCTGTTGCATCATAAAGATTTTTTACACGACCACCACGATCCATAATTTTGGTCATTATGTCATCTATTTCATTGTCTTCTAATAAACCTTTATTATACACTCCGTTAACCTCTTTTCCTTTTAAATCCAAAACAGGAATTCCATCGTGACAACCCAACATGTTTACTGTTTTGTAACCTTTAGTAATAATTTCTTTAGCCCAAGTTAGTAAAGCTTTATTTGATTTATTTTCGATAGTATGAATAGTTAAACCTGGTAAGAAAAAATCATATATATAATAACCTTCATTGGCAACTTCATCGTGTAAATGCAATCCGTATTCTGCGTGAATTTCGGGCAAAAGCATTAAATTATTTTTTTGCGCAATTTGCTTAATTCGCTCCAAATAATTCCAAGTTCCTGGTTTATTAAAAAAATTGGACTCACCTACTTGTTTGTGTAAGTACGCAAATGCATCTAA
>JAYTIV010000096.1:0-28330 GCA_043731625.1 Flavobacterium sp.
ATAAGTGGCGATTAATCGACCTTGAACATCCAGCAATTGAATAGAAGTTAAGTTTCCTTTTGAGGTAATGGTCAAAATATCTTGCACCGGATTTGGGAAAACCACCACCGATTTGTTTTCAATTTGGTTCACGCCAAGAGTGGCAAAAGTGGTCGTAGCTTCATTGGTGGTAATCGGGAAATTATAATCAAAATAAATATCGGCTTTGTTCGAAACCGAGTTTCCTATAGTCAAATTGTTTTTGGTTTTGATTTTGAAAGCCACAAAACCGTGACTTGCCGCTTCGTTATCTATTTCGGCTGGAAGATTGATGTTTTCGAAAATAAATTCGACTTTATTACCCGTGATTTTGGTGGTATAATTGTGTGAAGCAGAAGTGAGTTGCAACGAAGTAATATCAAATTTTGTAGTGTCGATAATGTCTTTCACAACAATATTTTCTGCAGCTGCGGTTCCAGAATTCTGAAAACGAATCAAATAATGCAAGTATTCGCCAATGCGTTCGGGAACAATCGTGTCGCCTTCCAAACACGTTTTGTCGTTTGGATCATAAGAACCCAAAACGGTTTGCGTTAAAGCAAAAGTATTGTCGTTTACGGTTTCATCACCAGAAATTGGGTCGATGGAAGCCGATAAACTCAAAATATCTCCAATATTTACCGCAGGAATTTCTTGAGGCGAATTGACATTCAAGGTAAAATAGATGGTTCTACTTTCAAAAGGTAAAAGATTAGCATAACTCCAGCTCAAAGTATTCAAAGATTGAGCAGAAACTGCAGGATTTGCAACGACAAAATCTAAAACGGCATCATTAAAGGTTAGATTCACATTACCCGAAAGCACTTGATTTCCTTTGTTTTTATACACCATTTGATATGTGGCATCAAATCCTGGTCGTGCTCGTTGTATAGGCAAAACCGAAACTTCTACATCGTTATGAACCCCATTTGGCGTAACACAGAAATTCTGGGTTTGGGTATTGTTGTTGCTATCTGCAAAAGTAATAGTTGCTGATGTTGGAGAAACTGTAAAATAAGGATTCTCGAATTTTGGTGTGATGGTGAAATTTCCTGCTTGAGTGAAGAAATTGTAGTTGCCAGAAGTGTTGGTATAGGTTGCGCCAAATATATTTGATACATCGTTTATTTTTATTTTACTATCTGAAAAATGATAATCATTAGCATCGCAACCATTGTTGTTATTGTCTAGGGAAAATGTTCCTGTAATGGTGTTGTAATTTCCTCCAGGATTAAAGGAACAGTAGCTGTTGAGTTGTGCATTTGGTACATAAATGTATTGAAAATTAAACTCATCTGCACAAATGTATAAGAGATTAGGGCAATTAGTAGCTTGAAAACTAGAAGTATAATAAAACGGTGCTCCGTTTTTTATGTTTACACTTATCAAATTTGGATTATTAAATACTTCATATCTATAAGACCCAGATCCATAAAAAATGATATTGCTAAAATCTAAAGTTGTAAATAAATTGTTTGAGACATAAGCAGTATGCAACTTAGTTAAATTGGAAACTTCAAGTGAAGTTAATTGATTATATCCACAGTTAAAATAAGTAAGATTAATTAAATTGGAAACATCTAGTGAAGTTAATTGATTATTTTCACAGTACAAATCAGTAAGATTAGTTAAATTAGTAACATCAAGTGAAGTTAATGGATTATGACTACAGTCCAAATCTTCGAGATTAGTTAAATTGGTAACATCTAATGAAGTTAATTGATTTTCATTACAAGTTAAAACAGTAAGATTAGTTAAATTGGAAACATTAAGTGAGGTTAATTGATTGTTTTCACATCTCAAAAAAGTAAGATTAGTTAAATTGGAAACATCAACTGAAGATAATAGATTGTGTTCATATCTCAAAACAGTAAGATTGATTAAATTGGAAACATCAATTGAAGTTAATTGATTATATCCACAATCCAAATAAGTAAGATTAGTTAAATTGTAAACATCAAGAGAAGTGAATTGATTGTTATGACAGTCTAAATAAGTAAGATTAATTAAATTGGAAACATCAAGTGAAGTTAATAGATTGTTAGCACAGATAAAAGAAGTAAGATTAGTTAAATTGCTAATACTTAGTGAAGTTAATTGATTATTTACACAATTCAAACTCTCAAGATTTGTAAAAGCTTCAATTCCTGTCATATTCGAAATACTCGAATAAGAAAAATATAACTCTGTCACTACCAAAGCCTCACTTACCTGAATTTGTCCATCATTATTGGTGTCAATTATGGGTGTATAATTTAATAATTTGTTTTTAAAATTCGCATCAGGAATATTCACAATCTGAGCATTGCTAACAAAAGAGCAAAAAACAAGGACTAAAACGGCGTAAAGATTTTTCATAATGTATCGGTTAAATTATTGGTGTTTTTCTCTCTCCAATTTTTTTCAAAGACGAAAACAATCACTTTATTTTGTTACTAAAATTAGTGTTAAAATAATAGCTAACAATGCATTATAAAAAATACTCGATAAGTGTAGTTGTATTTCCGATGAAGTGTGTTTTTAATTTTTTAAAACTAGATTGGTTTGCAATACAAATGATTCGTACCTAGTTAAAAAACAGCATATTCGAATTTTAATAAGTAACCATTGTAAATATCAAAAAATTCATTGAAAAAAAATTTCGGAAATCAGTTAAAAAAACAAAAAATAATGTTGTACTTTAGAGCAACTTTATTAATTTTGCTTTGTGGAAAAAGAAAAGAAAATTTGAACGGTTATATTTTACAAAAATTATTTTGCAACCTTTTTTGTAAAACAACGTGAAAAAGTTCAAGATAAAATAACTTGGACTTTGGAATTAATTGAACAGTTAGAAAAAATTCCAGAAACTTATTTAAAACATCTTGAAAACACCGATGGATTATATGAAATAAGAGTAAAACAAGGGAGTGATATATTTAGAATATTCTGTTTTTTTGACAAAGGAAAATTAATCGTTCTTGCGAATGGATTTCATAAAAAAGAGCAAAAAACACCAAAAAAGGAAATCGAAAAAGCATTAAAAATAAAAAAAGAATATGAAAACGAAAACAAATAATTTAAAAACACTTGCCGAATTCAAAGATGAATTTTATGGCAAAACAGGAACTGAAAAACGGGATAAATTAGAAAAAGGTTACGAACAGTTCAGACTTGGCGCATTAATTCACGAGGCGAGAATTGAAAAAGGATTAACACAAGAAGAACTTGCTCAAAAAAGTGGAACTACAAAATCTTATATTTCAAGAATTGAGAATAATGTTAAAGAAGTAAGATTTTCAACTTTACAAAAAATTGTAGAATTAGGATTAGGTGGTAAATTAGAACTTGCAATAAAGTTATAAATACTATTCTCCAACAGCCGTTTCCCGCAATAATAAGGAATGGTAAATTATTTTAATTGGTGATTGAAAATCTTTTTTTCAATCACCATTGGTTTTTAAAAAAGCAGTTTTTTTAAGTTTTGATTTTGTATCACCCAAAAAAGGATTTAGAATTATTGCTATTACTTACTCAATTTTGCCAATCGCATAAAGTCTTCGGCTTTTTCAACCATATTATAACTGCCACAAAAGAACGGAACACGTTGGTGCAATTCGGTTGCTTGAATTTCCATAATACGACCAAAACCATCAGAAGCTTTTCCGCCAGCTTGCTCAACTATAAATGCCATTGGGTTACATTCATATAGCAAACGTAGTTTTCCTTTTGGTGCTTTTGAGCTGGTTGGATAAATATAAATGCCGCCTTTAATCATATTTCTATGAATATCAGAAACCAAACTACCAATGTAGCGCGAAGTATAAGGTCTGTCGCCTTCTTCTAGCTGACAATATTTGATATAATCTTTCACTCCTTGCGGGAAATGAACATAATTTCCTTCGTTGATGGAGTAAATGGTACCATCTTTAGAGAATTTCATATTTGGATGCGAAAGATAAAAAGTACCAATCGCTGGGTTTAAAGTAAAACCATTTACGCCGTGTCCAGTGGTATAAACCAACATTGTTGAGGTGCCATAAATAACATAACCTGCTGCAACTTGATTGATGCCTGGTTGCAAAAAATCTTCGAGTGTAACTGGCGTTCCTACAGGAGTCACTCTTCTAAAAACCGAGAATATCGTTCCTACCGAAACATTCACATCTATATTTGACGAACCATCAAGTGGATCCATCAAAACAATATATTTGTTGTTATGACTATTGTCTGAACCTTGCACAGTAATAAAATCGTCGTTTTCTTCAGAGGCAATTCCGCAAACAATTTCACGATTAATCAAGGTCTGAATAAAAACTTCGTTGGCATAAACATCTAGTTTTTGTTGGTCTTCACCTTGAATGTTTTGTTCGCCAGCAGCACCAACAATATCTACCAATCCGGCTTTGTTTACTTTATAATTGACCACTTTGGCAGCCAATCTAATCGAGTTGATAATGCGAGATAATTCTCCAGAAGAGTATTGAAAAGCGTTTTGGTTTTCAATAATAAATTCACCAAGTGTTTTGTTGCGTTGTTCCATTACGAAATCGTTGTAGTTATTTTGCAAATATCGTATTTTTTGTGAAATTCAAAGGATTTTTGTGTGATAGTTTATCGGATTTGTATATTTGTTAAAATATTTCAAAAATGAAAATCAGAAAAGGTCTAAAAGAAGATATGCCAGCCGTTTTAGAATTGATTCAAGAACTCGCTACTTTTGAAAACGAACCCGATGCAGTAGAAGTTACAGTCGATGATTTAGAGCGTGATGGTTTTGGCGAAATCCCTTTGTTTTACACTTTTATAGCAGAAGAAAACCACGAGATAGTTGGCATTGCATTATATTATTACCGCTATTCTACCTGGAAAGGAAAAACCATTCACCTTGAAGACTTGATTGTAAAAGAAAAAATGCGAGGTTCTGGTTTGGGATTTGCTTTGTATTCTGAAATTATTGCTCAAGGCAAAAAAGATGGCGTTCGCAGAATAGAATGGGCAGTTCTCGATTGGAATACACCAGCGATTGAATTTTATAAAAAATCGGGTGCAAGAGTTCTAGAAGATTGGCGTGTTGCTCAAATGGATGAAAAAGGAATTAATACATTTTTAAATATCAATCAAGTGGGAGATTTAAATGTATAAAAAACAGACAATATTTGGCTCAAAGCTTTATTGATAAGATATTTTCACCATAGATTTCACTACTTTACACAAATTAAATTTTGAAAATTCGTAAAATCTGTGTTAAAAGTTTTTAAATCAGATATGGAAATACCTATAGATATATCGTTTTAAAGTATTAAAAAATTTAAAAATCGAATTTAAACTGTTATGAGAATATTCAAATTTGGTGGTGCATCAGTAAAAGATGCCGAAGGAATAAAAAACGTATATGCCGTTTTGCAAAAAGTAGGATATGAAGATGTGTTGCTCGTTGTCTCGGCAATGGGAAAAACAACTAACGCTCTGGAAGTTGTAGTTGCCGCTTATTTTGATAAATCGGCAGCATTGCAAGCTTCGGTTCAGGAAGTAAAAAAATACCACAATCAAATTTTGATGGATTTGTTTGAAGACGATAAAAACGAAGTCTTTGCGGCTGTAAATCAGTTATTTTCGGAATTGGATTATTTTTTATCACATAATAAATCGCCCAATTATAATTTTGTTTACGATCAAATAGTGAGTTTTGGCGAACTCATTTCGACTACGATTCTATCTCATTATATGAATTTTAGAAACATCAAAACCACTTGGGTGGATGTTCGAAATTATATCAAAACAGATGCAACCTATCGTGATGCCGAAGTAAATTGGGAATTGACTCAAAAAAATATTTCTAAAAATATTAAGAAGAAAATACTCAACATCACACAAGGATTTGTTGGTTCAGACGAAAACGGATTTACAACCACACTTGGTCGTGAAGGTTCCGATTATACTGCTGCAATTTTTGCCTATTGCCTCAATGCCGAAAGTGTTACTATCTGGAAAGATGTTCCTGGAGTGATGAATGCTGATCCGCGATATTTTGAAAACGCAACTCTTTTGAATCAAATTTCGTATCGTGAAGCCATCGAGTTGGCTTTTTATGGCGCAAGTGTTATTCACCCAAAAACATTGCAACCCTTACAGAAAAAAGAAATTCCGTTGTATGTAAAATCGTTTATTAACCCAACACTTCCAGGAACGAGTGTCTCAAAAGGCGCCGATCTTGAGCCGCATTTGCCTTGTTTTATTGTCAAGAAAAACCAACTTTTGGTTTCGCTTTCGTCTATAGATTTTTCGTTTATAATGGAAGAAAACATTAGCGAAATTTTTGCCTTGTTGCATCAATTCAAAATAAAAGTGAGTTTGATACAAAATTCTGCCATTAGTTTTTCGGTTTGTATAGAAGATAAATTTGGAAATTTCAATGAATTGAAAACGGTGCTTTCTAAAAAATTTAAAGTGGCTTATAACGAGAATGTCTCGCTTTATACCATCCGCCATTTTGATGAAAAAGCAGCACAAACTGTAGAAATAGGCAAGACGGTTTTACTTAAACAAGTAAGTAGAGAAACGATGCAAATTGTCACCAAAGAAGTAGTTTAGAGAAAACAATAGAAATAAACAATTGTTAAAGTTTTGTTGACTTATAAATACAAGTTTCAGTGTTTATTGATAAAAATTGCGACATTGGTAATAAAAGCAAAAAAACAATAAATATTTTTACTGATATTGTTGATTATCACAATATTATTCTTAATATTGCTTACCAATTAAAAAACAAGCAACAAACTAAAAAAACCACACTTTTATGAAGAAAATTACATTTTTTATTTTATTTCTTTTTGTTTCATTTCAGTCAAATTCACAAGTACTTTTGTCAGAAGGATTTGATACAACACTAAGCTGGACTGTTGCTCATCCTGTTGGGACTTCTACACTTGCTGGCTGGACTAGAGTTGCTACAGGAACAAATCCAACTTGTACTCCGTTTTCAGGAGCAGGAATGGCACGTTTTAATTCTTATGATGTACTTGAGAATAATTCATACAGTTTAACTTCTCCTGCAATAACATTTGGAGGTTTATTTTATAAAGCAAAATTTAATTTATACAGAGATCCTGTTTATCCAACTTATGCTGATAATATTGAGGTTTATTATAATTCTACTCCTTCAATAACTGGAGCAACTTTATTAAAAAAGATTAACAGAGCTACAATTCTTGACCCAGTAGAAGCTGCACAAGGTTGGTATTCTTATAGTGCAAATATTCCTTTTGGAGTTACTGGAACTGGATATATTATATTTTTAGCAAACTCACAGTATGGCAACAATATGTTTTTAGATAATATTTCTATAGAACAAGATAACTCTCTTAATGATGCTGCCATAAACAACATAAATTTAAACTCAGTATTAACTTTAGGTAGTTATGACATTACAGGTAGTTTTACAAACACAGCTTCAAACCCTATAACATCTATTGATCTTAATTGGCAATTAGATAATAACCCAGTAAACACACAATCTTTAACAGGATTAAATATTTTACCAGGTGAAACATATAATTTTACACATGCAACACAATGGACTCCAACTTCAACTTCGCCCTATACATTAACAATTTCTGTTTCTAATACAAATGGTGGAGATACAAATTTAGAAAATAATACAATTGTTAAATCAGGTCAAATTGTAAATGAAATTTTTTCTAAAAAAGTTGTTTATGAAGAAGCAACAGGAACATGGTGCCAATGGTGTCCTAGAGGTCATGTAGGTTTGAAAGACATGAAACACAATCATCCTGACGGAACATTTATTGGTATAGCAGTTCACAATGCCGATCCAATGGTATTAGCAGAATATAACTCTGCTATAGGTAATTTTATTTCAGGTTATCCTAGTGGTACTATGAACAGAACAAATATAGAAGTAGATCCAGGTTTAGCTTCAATTGAACCAGCATATCAAGCCGAACTTGCTAAAGTTCCTTTTGGAAAAATATCTGTTCCTAATGTTAATTGGGATGCTACGACTAGACAAATTTCTTTTGATGTAACTTCAAAATTTGCTTTAGATATTGCAGCTGCAAATTATAATGTTGCTGCTATTATAGTTGAAAATGATGTTACTGGAACAACATCTACGTACAGACAAGCAAATGCCTATTCAGGATCAACTACTAATATTTTAATAGATTGGGAAGGTATAAATTGGAATAATTATCCATCATATGTTCCAGCAGCAACAATGGTTTATAACCATGTTGGTCGTGCTTTATTAGGAGGTTTTGCGGGTGTTCAAGGTTCTGTTCCAGGTGAAGTAACATACAACACGCCTTACAGTTATTCATTTACTCATACATTACCAGTCAATCAAGACCAAAATCAAATAGAAGTAGTAGCAATATTAATTGATAATGCAACCGGAGAAATTGTTAATGCTGATAATTTTGATTTAGGCGCAAAAATTGCCTTAGCAACAAACAACTTCGAAAAAGGAAAGTTTAATATATATCCGAACCCAACTACTGGTATAATTCATTTTAGTACAGAAAATAATGTGAATGTAACAATTGTTGATGTATTGGGTAAAGTAATATTAACTAAAGATAATGTGAATAATGAAAATAACTTAGACATTTCTCAATTGTCTAAAGGAATTTATATGGCTAAAATTTCAGGCGAAAACATTGATTTTACTCAAAAAATAATTTTAAACTAACGAACATGAAGAATATTTTAGTTACACTATTTTGTCTTTCAACATTTATCAGTTTTTCTCAAATGACTTTGGCAAAAATAGATGGTACTCCAATAAATAATGGAGATATATTTACTTATAACGTTGCTGATGAAACAGAATCATATTTAGGAATCAAAATTTTTAACAGTTCAAGTTCTAACATTAAAGTTAGAGTAGAATGTGTAAGTATTACAAATGCCACTGGTTCTGGAGTACAGCTTTGTTTTGGAGATGTTTGTGTTGCAAATATTACGGCGGGTAATTCATATCCGAGTACGCCATCTGTAATCGCTGCTAATTCTTCCAATGGTAATTTCGATCATTTTCTAAATACGAATACAGGAATAAATCCAAATTTACCTGTTGAATATGCTTTTAGATTTTATCAAGTAGATGATAATGGTATAGAAATTGGTAATACGGTTTCTTTTACATACCGATATAATGGTAGTCTTTCAAACCAATCATTTTCAAATCAATTAAGTACTTTAGGCGTTTCATTAAAATCGAATATAGTGACCAATTCTTTAGAAATTGAAGCGTCAAAAAATACTCAAATGAGTATGTATGATATCAATGGTAAGTTAGTGCGTGAGCAAAACTTGAATTCTGGTAGTCATTCTATCGATACGTCTATATTGAATTCTGGAACCTATATTCTAAGTTTTAGAAACAATGAAGGTCAAACTGCCACTTCAAAAATAATTAAGAAATAAATCAATTTATTTTTTTTATAACAACCGTCTTAAGAAATTAAGACGGTTTTTTT
Source organism: Flavobacterium sp. (assembly GCA_043731625.1). Taxonomy (GTDB): domain Bacteria; phylum Bacteroidota; class Bacteroidia; order Flavobacteriales; family Flavobacteriaceae; genus Flavobacterium. Next base: position 9,501 of record JAYTIV010000096.1, read on the forward strand.
TATTTCTTCTGTAAATGAGAATGCTATACATTAGTTACATACCGGTTGTAATAAATAATTAAACAAAATGTTCACGTATTAATCCGTTTTTTTTACATAATCTATCCACTAAAGAAGATTTTTATTGTTATTTGACTCTTTTGATTTTAATTGGATTTTGTCTTGTGTCAAAAACATCAAATATTTCAATTGTATTGTTTTCAAGGTTTATAAAATAGATGATTTTAAAATTTTTATAAATCAAATATCTAAATGCTCTTAAGTCGTTTTTCAACAATTCTTCTTCTTGACCTATTTTTGCCTGCTTTTTTAGTTTTAATGTTTCTTTTGCTATACTTGTTACAAGTTTTCTAGCAACAATTAAACTTGCTTTTTCTTTGTAGTATTCGAAAATATTTTTCAGCTCTTTTTTAGAAAAATCAGTCCAATTAATTTTTAAGTCCATAGTTCTATTTCAGAGAGTAAATCATTTACATCAGTTACTTTTCCGTTTTTAGAATCTTTAGTAGATTGATCAATTCTAAGTTGAAACTCACTAGTTGTCATCGGTTTAAAACCTGAATCGGTATTGATTTCTTTTCTTAATAATTTTTCAAATTGTCCAATTGCCTTCTCACTTTCTAATTTGAGAAAGTTTTGAATAAAATTTAATTTTCGAGTTTGTAAATCCATTTCAAAATCTTTTTTCAAAATTACAAATAAAAATTATACGATTGATTTTTTGCTGATAGATTTTGAAAAAGATAATTTATGTAAAAAGATTAAAGAATAATATAAAAAGCATAGTAAAATTTAATCTTAAAAGAGTATTATATACTACTTTTGAAGTCTTTACGTTATAAACAATATGTTTAAAAAGATACTTTTTTGGTTTATTATCTCTTTTTTTTCTGGACTTCAAGCCCAAGAAATAAAATCGTTATACCAATCAAAAAAAGTAGTACCTACTCGTGATACAATTGCAATAGATTCTTCGAGTATCAATTCAAGTTTTTTTAAGGTTTTAGACGCCAATCAAAACACCATAGACAGTACTTTTTACACGGTTAATTTTCAAAAAGGCACTTTGGTTTTTAAAGAAAATTACATCAATTTACAAGACACCTTACTTGTTCAGTATTTAAAATATCCGAACTTTTTAACCAAGCAATATCGTATTTACGATGATTCTAGAGTAGTAAGCAATGAAGCAGGACAAAACAATTTATATAAAGTGGCCAATGATGCGGTGAAGAAATTTGTACCGTTTGAAGGATTAAATACTTCAGGAAGCATTACTCGTGGTATCACCATCGGAAACAATCAAAACGCTGTGGTAAACTCCAATCTCGATTTGCAGATTACCGGTAAAATATCAGATAAAGTAAGTCTTCGTGCATCAATTCATGATAGTAATATTCCGTTGCAAGAAGGTGGCTATTCTCAAAAACTGGATGAATTTGACCAGATTTTCATTGAACTTTTTAGTGATAAATGGAATATTCGCGCTGGAGATTTATTTTTAGAAAACAGAAAATCTCGGTTTTTAAATTTCAATAAAAAAGTACAAGGTATAGCAACCAATTTCAATTTAGGAAAAGAAGGCAACAAGACCAATGTTTTTGCATCGGCAGCATTGGTTCGTGGGCAATATGCCAAAAGTACTTTTGTTGGGCAAGAAGGCAATCAAGGTCCATATAAATTAAAAGGCACTAATGGCGAATTATTTATTTTGGTCATTTCGGGTTCAGAACGTGTTTATGTCAATGGAATTCTCTTGAAACGTGGTGAAAACAATGATTATACGATAGATTATAATGCAGGCGAAATTATCTTCACATCCTTATTTCAAATTACTTCCGAAATGAGAATTAGTATTGAATATCAATTTTCAGACAGGAATTATTCTCGTTTTGTAACTTATTTTGGCGCTTCTCACGAAAGAGAAAAATGGAGTATTGGCACCAATGTATACTCAGAAAATGATATTAAAAACCAATCGTTGCAACAAAATCTTTCGGCTGAACAAGCACAAATTTTAGTTAATGCTGGTGATAATATCAATTTGATGAATGCTCCATCAGCCTATTTAGATTCCTATTCAGAAAATAAAATATTATATAAAAAAACCATCATTAATGGTGTTGAGGTTTTTGAACAATCAAACAATCCTGAAGACGAATTGTATAATGTAAAGTTTACAAATGTGGGTGCCAATCTTGGGAGTTATATTTTAACCAATTCAAATTCTAATGGTAAAATTTATCAGTATGTTGGCTTAGCAAGCAGTATTCCAAACAGAAATTACGAACCCATTATTCGATTGGTTGCTCCAACAAAAATTCAGATTGCTACTCTTTTTGGTAAATTTAATCCATCAGAAAAAACGCTTGTCGATTTTGAGTTAGGAATTAGCAACAATGATTTGAATTTATTTTCACCACAAAATGACAACAACAATCAAGGAATTGCAGGAAAAATAAATGCCAAACAACGCCTTTTTTCAAAAAAATGGCAAGTTGACGCATTTGCAAATTTTCAGTTTGTTCAGAAAGATTTTCGCACCATTGAACGACTTTTTAATATAGAATTCAATCGCGATTGGAATATTACAACTATTTCGGGCAATCAACGGTTTTTGATTTCAGGTTTGAATTTTACTTTGCCTGAAAAAGGAGCTTTAACTTATCAGTTTGAAAATTTAGATTTCTCCGGCAATTTTTCTGGAAATCGCCATGTGATTAATGGATTGTTTAAACTCAAAAACTGGAATATTCTTAATCAAGGAAGTTATTTGAAAAGTGACGGAGAATTGGCAAAATCTAATTTTATTCGAAATCAATTTCAAGCCAAATACCACTATAAAACTAACTGGATTGGTGGATCGACAAGATTTGAAGATAATCAAGAAAAGATAAAATTAACCAATAGTTTATCGTCTTTAAGTCAGCGTTTTGTAGAATATGGTTCGTTTGTAGGTCGTGGCGATAGCACCAAAGTTTTTGTAGAATTGGGTTATTTGAACCGTGTCAATGATAGTATTCAGACCAATAACTCAATTAATTTTTTGAAAAGAGTAAATACATCGCAATCGTATTATTTGAAATCAAAATTGATTCAAAACAGTAAAAGCGACTTGTCTGTTTTTGTAAATTATAGAAATCTAAAATATACAGATGCTAGTCGAGGAAAAGAACCATCCTTAAACTCCAGAATCTTATATAACGATCGATTTTTTAAGCAATTGATACAAACCACAGTTGCTTTTGAAACCGTTTCTGGAACTATTGCGCAACAAGAATTCACCTATTTAGAAGTCGATCCAGGACAAGGCGTTTATACCTGGAATGATTATAATAATAACGGAAATCAAGAATTGCAGGAGTTTGAAGTAGCACCATTTCAGGATCAAGCAAAGTATGTTAGAATCTTTTTGCCCAATCAAATTTTTGTAAAAACACACGAAAACAAATTTTCGGAATCAGTAATTCTTAATCCCAATCAATGGCAAAACGAAGCTGGATTAAAGAAACTATTGTCCTTTTTCTACAATCAAATGTCGTATTCAATAGATAGAAAAATAAAACGTGATGGTGACAATTTTGATTTAAATCCTTTTAATAAAAGCAAAGAAAATGTGTTGGGTCTTAACACAAGTTTCAGGAATAGTTTGTTTTATAATCGTGGCAAACAAAAGAATTCTGTCACGTATACTTTTTTGATGAGTAGTGCCAAAAGTTTGCTTTCTGTAGGATCACAAGAAAATAGAAATAGTTCACATCAAATGCAATATGCACATTTACTCAAAAAGTTTTGGTTGTTTGGGTTCTCGGGAAAAATACAAAAAGCAGTTACCGATGTTGAAAATTTTAAATCCAGAAATTACTTTATAAAATCATATCAATTGGCACCCAAAATATCCTATATATTTTCGCCAAATGCCAGTTGGGACTTATTTTATGAGTTTCAAATTAAAGACAATAGAATTGGTGATTTAGAACAATTGAATCAAAATAGAGTTGGTACTTCTTTTACATATAATAGTGAAAAAAAATTATCTATGAATGGAGAGTTTTCGTTGTATGAAAATAAATTTAATGGCAACGCCGCTTCTCCAGTAGGTTTTCAAATGTTAGAAGGACTTCAGCCAGGACAAAATCTTACTTGGAGACTATTGATTCAGAGAAGCTTAACAAAATACTTAGATGTCAATCTAAATTATCTAGGTCGAAAAAGCGAAACAAGTCAAGCAATACATACAGGCAGTGTACAATTGAGAGCATATTTCTAAATATTTTAAGTTAAATTCAAAATATTTATATTAATTTTATTCTAAATTAAATTTAAATCAAACCTTATTATGAAAAAACTAGTGTTATTATGTTTTTTGTTTTTGTTTTCTAATAATTTTTATGCTCAAGAAACCAAAGAAAAAAAAGCTGCAAAAGCTAAAACTGAAAAAGCTGCAAAGGCCAAAAAAGAAAAAGCAGAAGCTAAGAAAGAAGTAGCCGAAAAAAAGGCCACAAAAGCCAAAAAAGTGAAGGTAGAAGCGAAGAAAGAAGTAGCTGAAAAAAAAGCCACAAAAGCTAAAGCTGATGTAAAAGAGAAAGCAACAAAAGCTAAAAAAGAAGTAGCTGAAAAAACTACAAAAGCTAAAGCTGATGTAAAAGAGAAAACAACAAAGGCAAAAGCTGATGTAAAAGAAAAAACAGCTAAAGTCACTAAAGGTGTAGAAGAAAAAACGACTAAAACTAAAGCTAAAGTTAAAAAAACTGCTGCTGAAGAAAAAGAAGATATGAAAGAAACAGCTGTTTCAAAAGCTGCTGAGAAAAAGGTTGCCGATAAAGTAACTGGTCAATATAATGGTAAAAAAGTATTTACTGGACCAAGAGGTGGTAGATATTATATCAACAAAAACGGAAATAAAACCTATATTTCTGACGATAAATAAATCGAAAAATATTATATAAAAAAAAGCATCAATAATAAGTTGATGCTTTTTTTGTGGAGTAAGGTTTCTTAATTTCCAAAACCAATTCGAAAACCTAATTGAAAATTCGGAACCGTTTCTTTAGTTGATTTTGTAGTGATAATTGTTTCTTGATTGCCATCAACATAAATATATTCTGAAGTCAAATATTCACGTTCTACATTTGCCATACCAATACCTATAAAAGATTCAAAAGTAATGTTTGAGTCTTGAAAAATTTGTTTTCCTATAATGAGTGAAATACCAGTTTTTGTTTTAGAGTCTTTAGCACCATTTATATCTTGAATATCTTGTGCTGAATATGTTTTATAATCTCTATTGGTTGTTTTTGAAAATACTTGAAAACCAAATGACCATCCCTCAATAGCATCATAATCAGAAGAAGGATAATATTTGATAGCCGCTCTAAAAGCACTACCTAATGCTGGTTTTGTGCCAGAATTATCATAATTATCGTCCAAATTTTCAGATGCTAAACCTTCGTTACCAAAAAAGGCATAGGTGACAGCAGCAGAACCTTCAACACTAAATTTTTTCGCTATACGAAACTCACCAATTATAGGAAATTCACCTGTTAAAATAGAGAAAAGATCTGTTTTTACAGCCCATTTATAGGAGTTGTCTACTTTTTTAATAGTAGAAGCTTCACCACTTGGTGTATACACTTTAATTCTTGATGGTGATGGCTCTTCGGTAGGTTTTGTTTGCGCAATTGTTGCAACTGAAAATAGTAAGGCAGAAAATAATAGTAATTTATGTTTCATAAAATAATTTAAATTTGTTTGGTTGCGAAAATAATGTATTTTCGCATTAAAATTATACTAAAATTATGAAATATTTTAAATTTATCTTGTTGTTACTCACAATAAGCGCTAGTTCTCAAAAAATTGAACTAAAATGGGCAGAAAAAATTAATACCAAAGGAGATGTTTTTATTCTTGGTGGTAAAGACGGTAAATACTATACCCGACATAGAAATAACGACAAACAATTGGTTTGTAGAACCTATGATAAAAATTTAATTTTAAAAAACGAAGAAGTTGTAAACTTTGATTTAGACGAAAAAAGATACAACTACCAAGGCGCCTATTTTCTTAAAGATAAAATCGTTCATTTTATAAATGAAAATAAAAAAAAAGAAGACAAAAACTATTTATATGCTGGTATAACAGATTTAAATCTAAAAACTAGAGATAAAACAATTGTAATAGATGAAGCAGACGAAGATGCTTATCCTTTTGGAGCTAGAAGCGTTTCGCCAGATTCTACAAAAGTGGTAGTGTATAACGAATTGAAAGGTAGAAAAAAAGATCCAAGCACACTTAACTTCAAAGTATATAACAATACTTTTACAGAAGTGTTACTAAACAAATCGGCACAATTGCCAATCAAAGCAAAAAACTTTAGCACAGAATCTATTAGTGTTGACAATTTCGGGAATGTTTATGTTTTGGCTAAAGTTTATAAAGAAAAAGACGAACAAGAAAAAGATCAAAGTAAATTTTATTACAAGTTAATTGCTTTCAATAATACTGATTCAGCAAAAGAATTTGATTTTGATTATCCTAATAAAGATATCGAATCTATTGATGTAATTCCTGGTGATAATAACACCTTTATTTGTACCGGATTTTTAAAAATATTAAACTCAGGTTTTTTCGGAAAAGGAAAGAAAACGCTTATATCAGATGAAATGTTTACTTCTATTATTGATTGCAAAACATTAACTTTAAAATCAGCAAAAAATTTCGAATTAGAAGGTTTGTATCCTGAAAAACCAAAAAAATCAGAAGATTATGTACCTTATAAAGTAAGAGATATTTTTGTTAGAAAAGATGGCGGAACAGTAGTCGTTGCAGAACAATATAAATTGGTTATTATTCAACGCACAACTCAATATGGCACTACAACTACTTACAGATATTATTATTGTGATATTGCAATTATCAACATTAATAACAAATCTGAAGTAGAATCGGTTTCTAAAATGCCAAAATATCAGTTAAATGCCGAAAACCCTTCGATACTTTCTACTTATGTTGACGGAACAACTTATATTATTTATGAAGATTTAGAAAAAAATGCTGAAGCTGAAAACGATAAGGAAACTAAAAGAAGTACAAAAACATTGTTTTCATCAAGTTCAAAAAATGCGTTGTTTTTATTGTCAGTAGCGCCAAGCGGCGAAATGAAAAAAGAAATTATTTACTCATATAAAGACAGTAAAATTAGACCAAGTGTTTTGGGAAGCAGAGTGATAAACAGAAATGAAATTATGCTTAACGCTAATGATCAAGTGGGTGTCTTAAGTATTAGAAAGTAATAAGATTAAATCTTAGTCTTTAAAAAAAGCATCAACTTTCGGTTGATGCTTTTTTTATATTATTTGACTATGTTGTTTCTAAATAATTTCAATTAAAAGAAGACTGTTTAATAATAAAAAAAAACACCTGAACCTATATTCAAGTGTTTTTTGTGGAGAATACCGGATTCGAACCGGTCACCTCTTGCCTGCCAGGCAAGCGCTCTAGCCAAATGAGCTAATCCCCCATTTTTTTTACAAATATATATTAAAATGCGGTACTTAATGACAAACCAATTCCAGAACTTTCTGGTACATTTCTACAAACACCACCAACACATACCAAGCCACCTCTTTGTCTACCATAATTCAAAGCAATACGAGTTGCATTTTTTCTAAAAGCGCCACCAAAATTATAATAGTGATTTCTTAATTCGGTATCATCATTGCCATAATTGTACATATCCATTCCGAAAAAAGACCATTTTGAATTTAAATTAAATTCAAAAGTTGCAGCTGCCCAATTTTTTTTATCAGCATCAGCCCACATATGTTCTGCTTGAAAACGTAACGAACGAGAAGTGTTTAATTTATAAGTAGCTTCACCAGCTATGATATTCGTTTTTACCAATCCGTAGGTTTCTGCAATTAGTTTTGTGTTATAATATTGATTGATGTATGTAAATCCAGTATGCCACTTGTCACTAATTTTTTTAGTAATTTCTATATTATAATCAGAAAAATATTTTTCCCCTAAGGCAAGAAAGTCTGTTTTATAATCTTTTTTAGGCAAATAGAAATCACCAGCAAGTGCAAACCAGTTGGAAGCATTTACGGCAACTTTGGTTCCATATTTACCGCCCAAAACGGTTCCTTTTTTAATATTGTAAAACACATCAATTTGACCTCCAATTTCTCCGGCTTTTAACAATGTTTCATCTGCCAATCGCACATTTGGTTGTGCTTGAAACACATAAATATTGGCTAAATTATAATGGTGTTGTTTGGTTAAACTCGGAATAAAATTCATTATTCTATCATTAAAAGCATTTCCTTTTGCTGCTCTTTCTGAGAAAAAGGCCATGTTTTCTAATCGTCTGAAAGTACCATCTACTCCAAATCCTTTTTTTGAATACCCTAAATTAAGCAACAAAGCACTTCCGGGTTTTATAAAATTGTTTTTTACTTGACCACTAACTTCTACAATAGCATCATCAGATTTATAGTTATATTCTGTTGAAGCATAAAAAGAATTATGAGTAAAATTTAATCTTCCTGCATAAGCAGTTGTTAATCTATTAAAATTAGGATTTATTGTTGTTATGATTGCTTCATCTCTTCCCACATAACTCAATCCTAAACTTAATTCGGTTGTTTCAAATTTTAATATTTTAGAAAGTTCAAACTCTGTATCCAAACCATAAATATCACTTTTTGCAACATCAAAACCAGTTCGTTGTTTGCCATAAACCGCTTTCAGTTTCAAAAAATTTGTTGGCGTAAAAATAATTCTGCCACCACGCAAAGCATTGTTGATTCCTAATGATCGGTCTTCCCAACCTCTAAGCAATAAACCGCTTCCAAATTGTTCATAAAAATAACCTGCGGTGACATCTATTTTTTCATTTTTATACTGCAAGAAATAGGTAGCAACATTAGTGTTTTCAAATTTTGGATTGTAATTCAACAGGGCTTTATCTTCATACGATTCTCCTTGAATACCTGCAGTCCAGTTTTTGTATTTTAAATTCAAAAACAAATAATTATTTGAACGAAGTGGCGTTTCTGGATGAGCTACATTCAGTTGAGGGTCATTCAAATACCATTGAGAATTAGATTCAAATCCTCCAAAGAAATTAACTTTTTCTGCTTTTGGTTTTTCTTGAGCGTTGACTGAAAAAGCTGAAAATGCGAATAAACAAACTATTAGATTCTTCATCAATTATAGAGATTTCAGTTTTTCTAACAATTCATTTTCATTTCCGGGAACATATCCATTCTGAATATGAACGATTAAACCATTTTTTACTACAATAGTATAAGGAATATTTACGATAGACATTGCTCTCTTAAAATCTTGATTGGTATCTAATAATATTTTATAATCCCAACCTTTTCCGTTTACTAATGGTTTTACTCTTTTTTGTGTTCTAGAATCGTCTGTTGATACTGCAATAATTTCAAAATTGACACTTTTTTTCCATTCTTCTTGCAAGTCATTTAGTTCTTCTAACTCGCTTATACAAGGCGTGCACCAAGTAGCCCAAAACGAAAAAATATAGATTTTGTCTTTTTCTGAAAAATCTGTTTGAAGCGAAATTGATTTACCTTCAAGATTGGTTAAGCTAAGATTGGGTAATTGTTTTTGAGCAAATAAATTAAAACCTATAAAAAGTAATAGTATTTGAAATTTAATCATAATTGTCTAATTTTGTATACAAATAAATAAATTATTATTATCAAAGTAAAATTTAATTTGTTTTATTTGTAATAATAAAATCAAAAGCTTGCTGTTATGAAATTTTTAAAATATATGTTGCTCATAATCACGGTTGTAATTGCAGTTTCATGTGCAGATACTAATGCAATTTATTCTGAAATTCTGGTTGATGATAGTGTAGATGCACCACCAGTTTCGAGTCAGTTTAAAAAGCGAGTTTTAATAGAAGATTATACTGGCACTTGGTGCGGAAATTGTACAAGAGTTTCCTACGGAATTAAAAAAGTTATGGAACAATCAGACAAAGCTGTAGCTGTTGCCATACATAATGGTAATGATCCATTTCATTTTGCAAATATCCAACCGCTTAAAAATTTAGTTTCTCCAAATAATGATTTGCAATTACCTATTGCTCGATTGAATAGAACCATTGTTTGGACTGAACCAGATACAAATGTTGCTCAAGTTAAAAACTTAACAAGTAATAATTGTGGTTTAGGATTGGCAATGAATTCAACAGTTGGCGAAGGAACAATTACCCTTGATGTAAGTGTAAAATTCTCTCAAAATTATTCGAATCTACGTTTGGTTGTTTATCTTTTAGAAAACAAATTGATCTACAAACAAGAAGATTACACAACACTTTATGGTTTGGTTTTTCCACAACATGTTATTCAAGGATTTGAGCACAATCATGTGTTAAGAACGGCACTTACAGACCTTTTGGGCAATCAACTTACAGGAACAACTTTTGATAAAACAGTAACCTCAAATTTTACGTTACCAATTCCAACCAATATCAGCAATCCAGAAAATATGAGCTTTGTAGCTTTTGTGGTTGATGAAAACAACAATGTAATCAATGTTAGGGAATCAAAACCAAACGAAACAGTAGAATTAGAAGAAAATCCTTAAAAAAACTCAGGTCGCTATTTAAGCGGCCTTTTTTATTTAAAATAACATTTCTCTTTTTAAAAAGTAACTACCTTTGCAATCAAATTTAGTAAGCAATGAGTAACATTAGAATCACCAAACAATTTTCATTCGAAACCGGACATGCACTTTACGGATATGATGGGAAATGTAAAAACGTTCATGGACATAGTTATAAACTTTCAGTAACTGTTATCGGAGAACCAATTACAGATAATAATAATGTAAAATTTGGAATGGTTATCGATTTTTCTGATTTGAAGAAAATTGTCAGAGAAGAAATTGTAGATTTATTTGATCATGCTACGGTTTTTAATAAAAACACACCTCATATAGAATTGGCAAACGAACTCAAAAACCGTGGGCATCACGTTATTTTGGTAGAATATCAGCCAACAAGCGAAAACATGGTAACTGATTTTGCCAAAAAAATACAAGATAGATTACCTCAATCAATACAATTGCATTCGTTAAAACTGCAAGAAACTGAAACTTCTTTTGCAGAATGGTATGCATCAGATAATTTGTAAAGTTCAAAATCATATATTTACAAAATGCAATTATCCAATAACAAAAAAATATATTTTGCCTCCGACCAACATTTTGGTGCACCAACACCTGAATTGAGTTTTCCTCGAGAACAAAAATTTATTGCGTGGCTCGATGAAGTCAAGAAAGATGCTGAAGCTATTTTTTTGTTGGGAGATTTATTTGATTTTTGGTTCGAATATAAAACAGTTGTTCCAAAAGGATTTGTTAGGGTTTTAGGGAAACTAGCCGAAATTAGAGACAGTGGCATTCCTATTTATTTTTTTGTAGGCAACCACGATTTATGGATGAATGATTATTTCGAGAAAGAACTCAACATTCCTGTGTATCATGACAATCAAGAATATACTTTTAATGATAAAACCTTTCTTATAGGTCACGGTGACGGAAAAGGTCCAGGAGATAAAGGATACAAACGAATGAAAAAAGTATTTGTTCACCCTTTTTCAAAATGGCTATATCGTTGGCTGCATCCAGATGTGGGTATGAAATTGGCACAATATCTTTCTGTAAAAAACAAACTCATTTCTGGTGACGAAGACGTAAAATTTCTAGGTGAAGAAAATGAATGGTTGGTGGTGTATTCTAAAAGAAAATTAGAAAAAAAACATTATAACTACCTCATTTTTGGACATCGACATTTGCCAATGGTATTGAAAGTAGGTGAAAACTCAGAATATGTAAACCTTGGTGATTGGATTGGTTATTTTACTTATGGTGTTTTTGATGGTTCCACTTTTGAATTAAAAAAATTCGAAAATTAATCACCGTTTTCCAACGCATTTACTTCTTTTTCTAAATCTAGTTTTCTAAAGGATGGCAAAACAAATGCTGTTGTAACTACAGTTAATAACGTTAATGTTCCTCCAAAAACAACGGCTGTTACAGTTCCCATGAGTTTTGCTGTAAGTCCGCTTTCAAAAGCACCTAACTCATTTGATGAGCCAACAAAAATAGAATTTACCGATGCAACACGACCACGCATATGGTCAGGTGTGTGCAATTGTAATATTGTATTTCTTATAACTACAGAAACACCATCAAAAATGCCACTAAAAAATAATGCGAATACAGATACCCAAAAATAGGTTGATAATCCAAAAACAATAATACAGATACCAAACATGAAAATCGCACTTAATAGTTTTATACCAGCTTTTCTATTCAAAGAAATATAGGCCGAAAACACCATCGTAATCACCGCGCCAACTGCTGGAGCAGCTCTCAAAATACCAAATCCTTCTGAACCAACTTTTAAGATATCTTGAGCAAAAATAGGCAGTAATGCCATTGCACCACCAAATAAAACGGCAAACATATCAAGAGAAATTGCTCCTAATATAGTCTTATTTTTAAAAACAAATTTCACGCCTTCTTTCAAACTTTCAAAAACAGGTTCTCCAATTTTAGGGTTTAAAATTGGTTTTTTTTCTATTTGAGTAAGTAGTAGGATTGCAATAATAGAAAATAAAAAAACCAAGCACATTGACCAATGTACACCAATAATGCCTATTGAAAACCCTGCAATTGCGGGACCAAACATTGAGCCCATTTGCCAAACCGAACTACTCCAAGTAGATGCGTTAGGATATACTTTTTTAGGAACAATCAAGGATAATAAAGAAAAAATAGTTGGTCCTAGAAACGATCGAACCAAACCGCCTAAAAACACTAAAAAATATACAATATAAATGGTTGTTGAAAGACTTATTTTGGATTGTGTTAAAGGCAAAGTCACCAAAAACAACCCTAAACTAACGATACTAAAACCTATTATACATTTCAAAAGCAATCCTTTTTTCTCACTTTGATCAACAATATGACCAGCAAAAAGTGCCATCGCAATTGCGGGAATAATTTCCATTAAGCCAATGATTCCGAGTGATAAGGGGTTTTTAGTCAAGCTATAAACTTCCCATTCTATGATTACAAATTGCATCGACCAAGCAAAAACCATTGCAAAACGCATTATTAAAAAAATATTAAATTCTTTAAAGCGTAATGCAGCATACGGATCGTTTTTTTTCATAATTATTTATGCTCTCATATCTTTTAACCGCAACTGTATAGTAACATTTCCGTTAAATTCATTTTCATCAATACAATACACCATTTCAAAAGGTTTTTGGTTTTTGACCATTTCTATTTTATTTCCTAATCCAAAACCGATAGCGCCAAAACCAGTAATACTGTTTTGTTTTACAAATAGTTTCAAATGTGCATCGTTTTGACCTAATGGTTTTGCATAACCTGTGTCTTTTACGTTTTTGGTTAGAAAAACAGGAGTCATATTTTGTGGGCCAAAGGGTTCGAATTGATTTAAAATTCGAATAAATTTTTCATTAATTGCATTAAAATCTATTTCTGCATCAACAGAAATTTCAGGAATTAACAAATCCGGATGAATGGTTTCTTCTACAATTTTCTCAAATGCATTTTTGAATGCGCTATAATTTTCTGCAGCCAATGTCATTCCTGCAGCATACATATGTCCGCCAAATTGTTCTAAATGTTCAGCACAAGCTTCTAAAGCATTATAGACATCAAAATCTTTAACCGAACGAGCTGAAGCAGCCAATTTGTCTCCGCTTTTTGTAAAAACAATTGTTGGGCGATAATACGTTTCTATCAATCTAGAAGCCACAATACCAATAACACCTTTGTGCCAATCTTCCTGATAAACTACTGTTGTAAATTGTTCTTTTTCGTTATTGGTTTCTATTTGCGAAAGTGCTTCAATCGTTATTTGTTTATCTAAATCTTTTCTGTCGGCATTATATCCTTCTATTTCTGCTGCAAATTGCTCTGCTTGTTCAAAATCATATTCTGTCAATAAAGAAACAGCTTCGTTGCCGTGTTTTACTCTTCCGGCTGCATTTATTCTTGGAGCAATGATAAAAACAACATCGGTTATTGTTAAAACTTTTTTCTTTACATTTTTTATCAATGCTTTTATTCCAGGTCGTGGATTGGCATTAATAACATCTAATCCGAATTTTGCTAAAATTCTATTTTCTCCTGTCATCGGAACAATATCTGCAGCAATGGCAGTTGCAACCAAATCGAGATATGGTATCAAATCATCGATGGTTTGGTTTCTGTTTTCGGCTAATGCTTGAATGAGTTTAAATCCAACGCCGCAACCACAAAGTTCATCATAAGGATAAAAACAATCCTCGCGTTTTGGATCTAAAACCGCAACAGCATTTGGTAAAATTTCTCCTGGACGATGGTGATCACAAATGATAAAATCAATGTTTTTTTCTTTAGCGTATACCACGTGATCAATTGATTTTATCCCGCAATCTAGAGCAATAATTAACGAAAACTCGTTGTCGTCTGCAAAGTCAATTCCTTTATAAGATATTCCATAACCTTCATCATATCTATCTGGAATATAGGTGGCAACATTTGGATAATAACTTCGTAAATAACTTGACACTAAAGAAACAGCAGTGGTGCCATCTACATCATAATCACCAAAAACTAAAATGTTTTCACCTTTTTCTATAGCATTTTCAATTCGAGAAACTGCTTTATCCATATCTTTCATCAAATACGGATTGTGTAAATCGATTAATGTTGGTCTGAAAAAAGTTTTGGCTTGTTCGTAGGTTTCAACACCACGTTGAATTAATAGTGTAGCTATGATTTCATCAACTTGAAGTTCGTTTTGAAGTTTTTGTACTTGTTCTTTTTCTGGCTTCGATTTTAATGTCCAACGCATATTTAATTATGAATTATGAATTTATAATTATGAATATTAGTGATTAGATATAAATGTTTTTAAAAATTAAAATAACAACAAATTGCAGTGACTGTTATTTCAAACTCTTCCCGCCAACAACCGCTACAATTTCTCCTTTTGGAGGTTTTATTTCAAAATGTTTTAAAACTTCTTCTGCAGTTCCGCGAATTGTTTCTTCATGCAATTTTGATAATTCTCTTGAGATAGAAACCGGTCTTTCGGCTCCAAAATACTGTACAAATTCGGCTAATGTTTTTACTAATTTATGTGGAGAAACATAGAAAATCATGGTTCGAGTTTCTTCCGCTAAAGCTAAATATCGGGTTTGTCTTCCTTTTTTTTCGGGTAAGAATCCTTCAAAAATAAAACGATCGTTGGGCAAACCGCTATTTACTAATGCAGGAACAAATGCAGTTGCTCCGGGCAAACAATCGACTTCAATATTATTTTCTACACAAGCACGAGTTAACAAAAAACCTGGATCAGAAATGGCTGGAGTTCCCGCATCAGAAATTAAGGCAATTGTTTCTCCAGCTTTTAGTCGCGAAATCAAATTTTCAACGGTTTTGTGTTCGTTGTGCATATGATGACTGTGCATATGCGTGCCGATTTCAAAATGTTTCAACAATTTTCCGCTTGTTCGAGTATCTTCAGCAAGAATCAAATCAGCTTCTTTGAGAACTCGAATGGCACGAAAAGTCATATCTTCGAGATTGCCAATAGGAGTAGGAACTATATAAAGTTTAGACATTTAAATGAATTTTTTCTCAATAATAGCCATAAAACGCTCGGCATATTCTTCTTTACCTTCCCAATTATTATAATCAGGTTTTACCATATCATCTATAAATTGTTGCACATCATCATAAGTATCAAAAGTCATAATTTGAGATAAAACACGGTTGTAATCTTCACTGCTGTTGGCAAAAAGATTATTAATAAAAGCTATTCTGTCATTAAGACCAATAATAAGTCCTTTTGAAAGTCGCTCATTTAGAGATATTAATTTTGCACTATTGTTTTTATTTATAGGTATTGTTTGAGCAACAAGCACATCATCTTTGGCTTGTTCTTGTGCAATTTCTTTTTCATTTTTTAAATCTTCTGGTTTTACAAAAATGGGGTCAGCATAATTTACACCCAATAAATCTTCAAATAAAACAGGTGGAGTTTCATTTTTTACAACCTCTACTGTATCTGTTTTCGAATCAAATTCTAATTCAAAAGCAGGTATAAATTCTTTTTCTTGGGTTAGAGTAGAAGTGGTTTCTTCAATCTTTTCTTCGGTTTCTAAGTTTTCTTCAGTTTCAGAATTCTCTTTTTCTATTGTATTTTCTTCTTCAACGTCATCCTCTTCTTCTTTATTAATTACAATTTCTTCTTCGATTATTTCCTCTTCAGAATCTTCTTTTATAATATTTTCGACAGAATCTTTTACTTCTACAATCTCATCAAGCTGAGTTTCCTCGACAATTTCTTCTATTTGAGGTGTAGATTCAAATGCGTTTTCTACAATTTCAATTGTTTCAGATTTGCCAATGGTTGGTTTTGCATCGCCAAAATGGTCTTCAATAAATACTAAAACTGCTAGTTTTTCGTATAATTTTTGAGTTTCTTGATGCAATTGAACCAATTCAGATTTATTTTTTAGCTTCAAAATTCTATGTGCAATGCTGATTAATTCGGCTTCCAACTTTTTTTTCATAACTTTTAAAATTATAGTGAATTAGGCGTGTCTTTTTTAATATTTTTGTTTTCAATACAAAGTAATAAAAACTAATCCTTTTTTAAGGCGAAAAATACAAAATGTTTCTCGAAAATACAGTAAATCATAAAGAACAATTTGGTTGGATAGAAGTCATCTGCGGATCGATGTTTTCAGGTAAGACTGAAGAGTTAATTCGTCGTTTGAAAAGAGCTCAATTTGCCAAACAAAAAGTAGAAATTTTTAAGCCATCAATCGACACGAGATATGATGAAGAAATGGTTGTATCTCATAATAAAAATGAGATTCGATCAACACCTGTTCCTGCTGCTGCAAATATTGCAATTCTTGCTCAAGGTTGTGATGTTGTGGGTATTGATGAAGCACAGTTTTTTGATGATGAAATTGTAAAAATATGTAACGATCTAGCCAATTCTGGAATACGAGTTATTGTTGCTGGACTAGATATGGATTTTAAAGGAAACCCTTTTGGGCCAATGCCGGCTTTGATGGCAACTGCAGAATATGTTACCAAAGTGCACGCTGTTTGTACCAGAACAGGAAATCTTGCTAATTATAGTTTCAGAAAAACAGCCAATGACAAATTGGTTATGCTTGGTGAAACCGAAGAATATGAACCCTTAAGTCGTGCCGCTTATTATGAAGCAATGCACAGAACCGAAAACCCAGAAGAAGGAAGTAAAGACAAAAAACAATAAAAATTAGAATCTAATTTGAATGTATCGCTAAAAAATATTGTTCCAATTCTGCACGCAAAATGGTTAGGCAAACAAACCAACACTATTATCGAAAACATTTCTATTGATAGTCGTTCTTTGCAAAACGGTCCACAAACATTGTTTTTTGCCATTGTTGGTCCAAATAATGATGCTCATACTTATATAGAATCCTTACTATCAAAAGGAGTACAGAATTTTGTAGTAACTTATATTCCAGAAAGTTTAGAAAACAAAGCAAATTTTTTACTTGTAGAAAACACACTCGATGCCCTACAAGTCTTTGCAACCTATCATAGAAGTCAGTTTGATTTTCCTATAATTGGAATTACAGGAAGTAATGGAAAAACGATAGTCAAAGAATGGCTGAATTTCTTATTAAGTCCAGATTATAATATTATACGAAGTCCAAAAAGTTATAATTCACAAATTGGAGTGCCATTATCAATCATTGCAATCAATGATAAACACAATTTTGGGATTTTTGAAGCAGGAATTTCTACTATCAACGAAATGGAGAAATTAGAAATTATTATCAAACCCAATATCGGAATCCTTACTAATATTGGTTCTGCTCACGACGAAGGTTTTGATAATATTGGTCAAAAAATGAAAGAAAAACTAAAGCTTTTCAGGAATGTTGACCTTTTGATTTATAATAAAAACAAATCAATTGATGCGTTTTTAAACCCGAAAACAAAAGTTTTTTCTTGGAGTTTTAAAGACGAAACTGCTGATGTATTTATTACCAAAAAAGCAATTTTAGATAAAACAATTTTACAAATCAGAAAAGGAGATCAACGTTTTGATATCAAAATTCCTTTTCAAGATGATGCTTCTATAGAAAATGCAATACAATGTTTGATGGTGATGCTGCATTTTGGATACAAAACCGAAACTATAGAAAGCAGAATGGAATTGCTTTTTCCTGTAGAAATGCGTTTGAAAGTCAAAAACGGAATACACAACACCACCTTAATCGACGATAGTTATAGTTCAGATTTTCAGTCGCTAAAAATAGCGCTTGATTTTCTTGAAAGTCAAAAACAGTACAAAAAGAAAACCATTATCCTTTCGGATATTTTTCAAAGTGGTTTATCAAACGAAGAATTGTATTCAAAAGTTTCGCAATTAATTGTATCCAATAAAATAGCTAGAGTTATTGGTATTGGGGAAATAATAGCCACTTTTAAAAATAAATTTCTCAATTGTATTACTTTCAAGAGCACCGATGATTTTATTTCTCAATTTGATACGTTAAATTTCGAAAACGAAACCATTTTAATAAAAGGATCAAGAGCCTTTAATTTTGAAAAAATAGTTTCCTTGCTTGAAGAGAAAACCCACGAAACGGTTCTGGAAATTAATCTTAATGCTATCAGTCATAACCTCAATTTCTTTAAATCAAAATTAAAGAAAAAAACCAAAATGATGGTGATGGTAAAAG
>JAYTIV010000097.1:0-1652 GCA_043731625.1 Flavobacterium sp.
TAGAGCTATCAACTTGGTTTGGTGCAAATATTATCAACTGGATTTTAATGGGAATTTGTGCCTATTATATGGTATATTGGGTAAAACAATTGCAATTACACAAAAACAATAATGAGGAAACTCAAGATACAACGGCACATTCTTTCTTAAAATAGGTCAAAGCCAATATCTTTTCTAAAATATATCTTATCAAAGTATAGCTTGTCTATATTTTGATAAGATTTTTTTATGGCTTCTTGAAAGCTTTCGCCAAATGAGGTAACGGCAATAACACGACCACCATTAGTTAAAACTTTTCCATTTTCTAATTTTGTTCCTGCGTGAAAAACAATTGAATCATCAATATTTTCTAATCCAGAAATTTCAAATCCTTTTTCATATTCTTCAGGATAACCGCCAGAAACTACCATAATCGTTGTAGCACTTCTTTCGTCTATTTCTAATGAAACTTTGTCTAATGTTTGATTTCCAACGGCTTGAAAAAGTGTAACTAAATCACTTTTTAATCTCGGAATTACAACTTCTGTTTCTGGATCGCCCATTCTTACATTATATTCAATAACAATTGGTTCGCCTTTTACAACTATTAAACCGATGAAAACAAATCCTTTATATTCAATTTTGTCACTTTGCAAACCAGCAATTGTTGGTTTTACAATTCGGTTTTCAATTTTTTTTAATAAAACTGCATCCGCAAATGGAACTGGAGAAACTGCGCCCATTCCACCAGTATTTAATCCAGTATCTGCTTCGCCAATTCGTTTATAATCTTTTGCCGTTGGAAGAATTTTATAATTTTTTCCGTCGGTTAATACAAAACAACTCAATTCAATTCCGTCAAGAAATTCTTCAATAACAACCTTTGCACTTGCCAATCCAAATTTTTCATGAATCAACATATTTCTTAATTCAGCTTTTGCTTCTGCCAAATCTTTAATTATTAAAACGCCTTTTCCAGCAGCCAAACCATCAGCTTTGAGAACATATGGCGGTTGTAAAGTTTCTAGAAATCGACAACCTTTTTCTACAGTATCTTTTGTAAAACTATCATAAGCTGCAGTTGGAATTTTATGTTTAATCAAAAATTCTTTGGCAAATTCTTTACTTCCTTCTAGTTGCGCACCAACTTTTGATGGACCAATAACTGGAATATGATTTAAATCAGAATCTGTTACAAAAAAATCATAAATACCTGCAACCAATGGATCTTCTGGACCAACAACAATCATTGCTACTTTTTCTGCTAAAGCAAATATTTTTATGGCATCAAAATCTAAAATATTTAAGTTAACATTCGTAGCGATTTGCGAAGTTCCAGCGTTTCCTGGAGCAACAAATAATTTAGAACATTTTAAAGATTGCAGCATTTTCCATGCTAAAGCGTGTTCTCTTCCACCAGAACCGAGTAGTAAAATTGTCATTGTGTTGTATTTAATCTGAACTTGTTTTAGATTCTCATCCGAATAATTCTCAGTTTTATTTGTCGTACAAAAATAGTTTGTTTTAAATAGAAAAAATAATTTATTTTACTTACCTTTGACGTTAGTAACGTAAAAGATATGATAATTTCATTTGGCTCAAAAGAAACTGAAAAGATTTGGAATGGTGTTTTACTAAAAAAACCATCTAAAGAAATTCAAGAAATAGGCAGA
>JAYTIV010000098.1:0-4196 GCA_043731625.1 Flavobacterium sp.
GGAACGTTGTGTGTAATGCCTGCGGTGCGGAAAACACTAACTAAATTTAAATTACAAATCTTTAGAATTGAAATAAAAAAATGAGCTTATTTGAAAATATTTTCAACAACAAAACTGAAAAAAAAATCGAGTTTTTTGATTTATTAGCTTTATTAAATAATTTCACAAAAGTTAAAGAAAGAGTTTATGAAGATAAAAATGGAATCAGATATGTACAAACTAAATTAGGATTTCAAAAATCAGAACAATTTAATTTAATTATGCTAAATGAGGAGTTAGAAAAAAAAATACTTAATTTAGAAACTGATTTTAGAATTAATTCCATTAAACTAAAAGAAAAAAATATTAAATATGCTGAACTTCAAAAAGAATACAAAATTGCTTTCAAAAACAAAAAATATGAAGATAGAATTTCAGCAAAACAACAAAGACTAAATTTACTTAAAGCAAAAAAAAATAATATAAAAACTGAACTATCAAAAAGTAAAATAGAATTAAAAACCTTGAGAGAAGATATTAAAGAAAATGAGAATTATTTTAATTTAAATATTAATGATACAATCTTGTATGCTGAAACCAACCAAATAGAAAAATTGTTAAGAAAAGTGAAAAGAATTTCAGAATATCAAAATTTTTTGATAACTAAATCCAAAAGCCAAAATATTGAAATTAATAAACTTACAGAAAATAATGAAATCTTAAAAGAAGAGATCAACAAACTAAAAGAGAAATACGAAGTTGAATAAAAAAATAAAAAAATGAGTACTAAATACACAAAAAAAATAATCTACTATCTTGAAGGCGATTCACCTGATGAAGAAATGATGGAATGGGTTGAAAAACAACCATTAATTGACCAACCCGATATTCTAAGAGAATTTAAAAAATTGTGTCAAGAAAAATTTGATAAAGTTGGAATTTTTAATTTTGATTTTGAAGAAATTGATAGACAAATTGAAGTGTATGAAGAAGCAATTTTAACTGAAAAACTTGCCGAAGCTAATCTTGTAATGGCTCAACAAGATTTAGATAAACAAATGCAATTAATTGATGAAACAGTTGCTGGTGTTAGAAAATATGTAATTGAAAGTATTATAAACAATGAAGAAAATGCAGAAGCAATGAAAGAGTTAGCGCAGAAAATAATTGCAGGCGAAAAAGAAAACGATGTTTACGATGAAAACAATTGGAAAGAAATTTTGTAATTAAATTAAAAATATCGTTGAAAAGAAGCACTACACACAACAGCCGTTTCATGCAATTGCGATATTTGTGGTAGCCGGACGTATATCTTTCGCAACAATTATTATCTTAGCAGAAAATACGCAGTTACGAAGCTCGCAACTGACATGAAGCGGCGGAACGTTAGCAAACATTTTATGAAAAACGAAACGTAAAACAATAACAACGATAAACTTACGTTAGTAAATCAAGTAACTAAATCCTTTTAATTTTATAAACTATGAAGAAAATTTTGTGTTTCCTTTCCGCTATCGTTCTAATTACAAGTTGTAATGACGATGAAATTTCAAAAGACTCTGAAACCTCAAAGTCTGATAATACATTAGCAATGCGAACTAATGAAAATGACAAACCCGATGAACAAATGCCTATTGTATTAGGAGAGAAATTAAAAAATCCTTATACAGTTGCAAATATGCAAAGTGCCTTTGATTATTATAATTCAGTTGTTCCAAATTCTCCTTTTGAGGGCAAAACCGTTGAAGCAACTCACTATTATATTAAAATTACACCAAGCACAATTGAGCAACTTGAAATGTTAGATGAATTAGATAATAGTGATGATGAAAATGCTCCAATTTTGCAAGACTATCCTCTTGATTATGAAATTAAAGAGGAAGGTGATTATTATGTTATGCCAAAAGATGAAAATGACATTTATCATTCTGCTTATACTTTAATACCTGTTAATTATCAATTTCCTTCAGCTGTTTCTTATGAAATTCTTGATAAAATATATGAGCCAACAGAAGAAGAATATGATGTTGAAACTGCTGCCTTATTTTTTGCTAATTGGCAAGAAGACCTATTAGCAGATGATATAAATATAACTATAGAAACATTACCAGATTATTTAATAAACTCATTAGCAGAACAATCTTCAAATAGATTGTTTGGAAAAAGGTACAGACCAAATGGATATGTAAAAGTTGAAAATACAGATAATCAAATTCTAGAACCTTTATTAAAAGCAAAAATTAGTATTGGTCGAAATGTTTTTTGGAGATACACATATACTGATAATAACGGCTATTTTGAAGCTCCTAAAAAGTATCGTGGAAAAGTTAGGATTAGAGCTAAATGGAGAGGTTATACAGCAACTATAAGAAAAACTTGGAATGAAATATTAGGTTTATGGGTTTCTGACCATCTTATGACAATTACTAGAGGAAATAATGGAATTACAAAAAACATAATGTATGGCGAACCACACCAAGGTATATTTGGAATTGATTTAGCAGGAGGTCATTTGTGGTTTAAAGGAACAACACATAACGGTTTAAGAAAATACATTGATTTCTCTAATAGCAATGGTATTTCAAATACTGTTGGCACAGCCAATGTATGGTGTTTTGCAAAGGGAAAGAATGCATCCACTCCAATGCTACACAAATACCCTCAATTAGCAGGTATGTCTACAATTGCCAACATTGGACAAGCTAATTTTTGGAATGTAATGACAAATGTAGTTGGAGGTATAGTCGTTTCACTAGTTCCAGTACATTTAAGACCTGATTTTATTTTTGCTGGATTAAAAGATAAAAAAATAAAGTCTGATGGGCAAAGTAATACTGTAAGAATACATCAAACAATCTTCCATGAATCGGGACATTTTTCACATGCAATAAAAGCAGGTGCAAGCTTTTGGGCTCAAGTATATGCTAGTGAAATGAGTAACTCGTTTTTGCATGGCGATTCATATTTAGATGGTAGTTATCCTTCATTTACTGCTGCTAAAAGAATTGGGCTTGCTGAAGGTTGGGGTAATTTTTGCGAATTTAAAATTACTTCAGCTATTTATGGGAAAGCGTATATGGGTTCAATAAATGGAACTAACATGTACTCAAGTAGTAATATAAATACTTACATGGAACGTTTTAATATTTATGATACACCAATGAGTTTTACACAATATGTCGATAGGCATTGGTTTACCCATGGTGTGATGTGGGACGTTTTGGACAATCAAGTAGACACAAATTTATCTAAACATAGAAATGGTGATAGAACAATAATTATTAATGATATTGTAGATAATTGTTTTGTCGGCAACTCAAGTAACACAAATGATTTATCATCAATATTCAATAGATTAAGCTCAAGTGTTGAAACTACAACTCAATTTAGAGATGCATTGATTAATACTTATCCTACACAAGCAACTCCAATCAGAAACTTATTCAATAGCTATGGTTACTAAATTATTGAAATTTACAGGTTTATTCCTCCTCTTGACAACCCTAACGGGTTGTCCTGGTGGAGATGATGATTGCTTTGATTATGGGGCTACTGCAAGAGTTGATAATTTAATCACTTTGTTGCCTTTACAGTCAGTATATAATCAAGGAGATGTAATAACGTTAAAAATTATTATCCCAACATTAAATAATTATTTTGGTCAAGAATTAAATTTATTTGAAAAAACTAACGATTTAAACGCAAGATTAGTAACGACATCAAGGTATCTTTTTACAGATAATCAAGTTACTTATCTTAAAGGTTCTATGGAAGCATATAATGGAGGTTGGTCTAATATTATTTATAATAATGTAACTGGCGAATATGAATTAGAAATTCAAGTAAAACTAAATAGAATTGGTAATTATAGTTTTTTTACAGATGATTCAATTGAATTTCAAGGTTCATCAAAATGTAATCGTTATCGTTTAGATACAAATATAGCAGGTTGGAATACTGATGGTAAAATTGAGTTTTCAGTACAATAAAAAACGTTTGCTAACACACGTTTGTAGCAATTGGGGCTTTTGGTTTAATCAAAAGCCTTTCTTGTACTTGCGAAGTTCAGTTTTAAACCGAAAGAAAAGTGAATATTTAACCCCAACTGCTACAAGCGTGGGAACGTTGTGTGTAATGCCTGCGGTGCGGAAAACACTAACTAAATTTAAATTACAAATCTTTAGAATTGAAATAAAAAAATGAGCTTATTTGAAAAT
>JAYTIV010000099.1:0-10553 GCA_043731625.1 Flavobacterium sp.
ATAAACCTGAATTCCAGCAGCAGCAATTGCAGCAGCAGCTTGATCTTGAGTTGAGAAAATGTTACAAGAAGACCAAGTAACTTCTGCACCAAGAGCAATAAGAGTTTCAATCAATACTGCAGTCTGAATGGTCATGTGCAAACATCCCGCAATACGAGCACCAGCAAGTGGTTGTTCGTTTTTGTATTCAGCTCTAAGCGCCATTAAACCAGGCATTTCGGCCTCAGCCAATTCAATTTCTTTTCTTCCCCAAGCCGCTAGAGAAATGTCTTTTACTTTGAAAGCCACATAAGGCATAGTCGATGTACTCATTTATAGTATATTTGTAATTATAAATTTTTTGCAAATTTACGTAATAACTTATTATTTAAAAAACATTTAATAATAATTATGATTTGTTTATTTGTCTAATGTTTTCAAAATCAAAGAAATAATTTAATTATAGAGCAAAAAATAGTAATAAGGAGCTATTTCCCGCTGTACGTTGCAATCTTTCTTGTCTTGAGCTAGTTTCAAGATCTTGAAACTAGTTCAAGACAAGAAAGGATTTTCACTGCCATCGGGGCTAAAAATCAAGGAAATAAAAATGCCATTATTCAAAATCATCAATCATAATGATTCCACAAAGATTTTTGTTTGGAAAATAACAGAATCTTTCAATGAATTAAAAAAAGATGTAAAACTCACGCCAAAAAGTCTCTTGAGAATTAACGGTATGAAATCTGAAATGCATCAAAGAGGTTTTCTAAGTGTCAGAAAACTTCTAGAAACTTCAGGCTATTCAGATTTTGATTTGACATACGATCCGTTTGGAAAACCACATTTAAATGATGGAATGCATATCTCCATTTCACATTCATTTGAATTTTCCACAATAATTATAAGTGACCAAACCGTTGGAATTGATATCGAAATGCAAAGAGAAAAAATAATTCTTATTGCAGAAAAATTTGTCAACGAAAACGAATTACAACTTCTAAAAAAACTAAACACAATTGAATACATCAAAAAACTTACGGTAAAATGGGGCGCAAAAGAAGCCATTTTCAAAATTAGAAATGAAGAAGGCATTAGTTTCAAAAACAATATTTGGGTAAAAACATTCAAATTACCATCACAAAAAACTACAGCAATTCTCAACATCGAAAACCAAAAACACCATTTTAATGTTTTTTTTGATGAAGTAGAAAATTTTACTTTGGTTTATGCATTAGAAAAATAAAAACAGCTCTATCTTTCATTTTATTCCTATGACTAGAATATATAAAAATATCATTGCTTCAAAATCCAAAAACGAAAAGCTTTTGGCCATTCTTATTGATCCCGACAAAGTCAATATTAATGAAATTTCTATTTTAGTAGAAAAAATAAACCAATCACCAGCAACACATATTTTTATTGGAGGTAGTAGTGTCGAAAATCAAATTATAGACGAACTGATTCTTTCAATCAAAGAAAAATCGGAGTTACCAATTGTTTTATTCCCTGGAAATCCTTCTCAAATATCAAATAAAGCCGATGGTATTTTGTTTCTTACACTACTTTCTGGTAGAAACCCAGATTATTTAATAGAACATCAAGTAAATGCTGTGCCAATTCTAAAACAAACCCAACTAGAAGTGATTTCTACAGGTTATATCCTTATAGAAAGTGGTAACCAAACCGCAGTTGAACGCATAAGTAAAACTAAACCAATAGACAGAAACAATGCAAAATATGTAATGCAAACAGCACAAGCAGGCGAGTATATAGGCAATAAACTTATTTATCTTGAAGCTGGTAGTGGTGCGGAATTGGCAGTACCACAAGAAATGATTGCTTTGGTAGCTCAAAATATTTCAGTTCCGTTACTAGTTGGTGGAGGAATACGTTCAAAAGAAACTATTGAAAAAGCCTATAAATCGGGTGCAGATCTTGTAGTTATTGGAACTGCTTTTGAAGAGGATATAAATTTTTTCAATACCTAAAATTAAATGTTAGAATTCTTATTTTCTCAATATAAATCCTATCCTACTTATGAAATTGTGTTAGAAATTACCGCTGTAATTTTTGGGCTATTGAGTGTATGGTTTGCAAAAAAAGACAATATTTTGGTTTTTCCAACAGGATTAATCAACACCTCAATTTATGTTTTTTTACTCTGGAAATGGTCATTATTGGGAGATATGATGATAAACGGTTATTATTTTGTGATGAGTATTTATGGATGGTATCTTTGGACACGAAAAAAAGGAAATGTTGTTGAATATCCAATAAGTAAAATTTCAAAACTAGAAAAAAAACAATCTCTTATAATTTTTATATTGACAATAGTTTTTGTTATTGCAGTGTATCTTATTTTTAATAAATTTACCACTTGGTTGTCCTATGTAGATACATTTATAACAGGAATATTCTTTGTGGGAATGTGGCTTATGGCAAAACGAAAAATTGAGAATTGGATACTCTGGATTATAGGAGATATCATATCCATTCCATTATATTTTGCAAAAGGATATACCTTTACAAGTATACAATATATTTTATTTACAATTATTGCCATTTATGGCTATTTAGAATGGAAGAAAATCTTAAACAACAACATACAAACATCATAAAAATTGCAATGGTTGGTCCAGAATCTACTGGTAAAACAACTTTAGCAAAACAGCTCGCAGCTCATTATGATACTGTTTGGGCTCCAGAATTTGCTAGAGAATATTTGCAGAATAAATATAACGAAACGGGTCAAACTTGCGAACCCGAAGATTTATTACCAATTGCTGTTGGTCAAGTAAAACTCGAAAACGATAGATTGCTCACTGCAAATCAATTGTTGTTTTGTGATACCAACTTAATGGTTACCAAAGTTTTTTCTGAAATATATTATAATTATTGTGATCCAGTTTTAGATAAAGCTGCTAGAAAACATAAGTATGATTTGATTTTTCTAACAGATGTTGATGTGCCTTGGGTAAAAGATGATTTGCGAGACAAAGAAGATAATAGAGAAGAAACATTTGCGGTTTTCAAAAATGCTTTAATCGAAAACAATAAACCCTTTATAACACTTTCTGGCTCTTCTGAATTAAGACTTGAAAAAGCAATTACTATTATTGATAATTTGATGAAAGCCAAGGATATGGGTTTTTCATCTTATGATTATGTTCAAATTCATGAAAAAGGAATTCCGTTAGAAACAATAAAAAACCATCTAGTAATTTTTCAAAAAGGAATTCAAAAAGCAAATTTGGTGCGACCAGCAATAAAAGAAGATGGTGTAATGAAGTTTTCTGATGTTGATTTTCAATACTTTTCAAATTATTTTGATATTGAAAAAGAAAAATTAAAACTCAAAAAATTTGTTCCAGCTTCTGGAGCAGCAAGTAGAATGTTTAAATTTCTAAGTGAATTTCTAAATGATTTTGACGAAGAAAACGAAACTATAAATGCCTTTATTAATAGAAAAAATGCTTCAAGTCTAACGGTTTTTATTACAGGTTTAGAAAAATTTCCCTTTTATGAAACTGTAGATACAAAGCTTAGAGCGATTTATCCTGATTTTGAAACTTGGGAACGAGACAAAAAAAATCATTTTTTCATAAAAATGATTTTAGAATCGAACGAGTTTGATTATTGCAATAAACCTAAAGGAATTTTACCTTTTCATAAATACAAAACCTATACAGCAACTCCTATCGAAGAACATTTGAACGAAAGCGCTTTTTATGCTAATTCAAATGGTCATTCAAATTTGCATTTTACAATTTCAGAAACTCATCAGACTATTTTTGAAGAAATTATTAAAAAAGTAAAAAATAAAATTGAAGAAAATTCAAATTCAGAAATACATATTAAGTATTCTTTTCAAAACGCAGCTACAGATACAATTGCGGTTGGTTTAGACAATTTGCCATTTAGAAATGATGCAGGTAAATTAGTTTTTCGTCCAGCAGGTCACGGTGCTTTACTTGACAATCTTAATCAATTAGATGCTGACATCGTTTTTATAAAAAATATTGACAACGTAATACAAGGTAAAATAGAGATTATTGCCCTATACAAAAAAGCATTAGCAGGTTTGTTAATCAAATTACAAAATGAAATATTTTCATATCTAAATCAAATTGAATTAAATACAATAAAAGAAACCGAGATTGAGTCGATTGTGACTTTTATTACTGAAAAATTAAACACAGAGATTATAGAAGATTTTTCTAAATATACTTTAGAAAATAAAATAAGCTATATCAGAGATATTTTGAACAAGCCTATCCGAATTTGCGGAATGGTAAAAAACGAAGGCGAACCAGGCGGTGGGCCTTTTTGGGTTAGAGATGCTAAAGGAATAACATCATTACAAATAATAGAAACAGCTCAAATAGATATACAAAATCAGAATCAAGCTCAAATTCTATCAAGCTCTACTTATTTTAATCCAGTAGACTTAGTATGCGGAATTAAAGACTATAAAGGCAATAAATTTGACTTGCATCAATTTGTAGATCATTCTACTGGTTTTATTGTAGAAAAAAATAAAAACGGCAAAGACCTAAAAGCCTATGAATTACCTGGTTTGTGGAATGGAGCAATGGCAAAATGGATAACTGTTTTTGTAGAAGTTCCACTATCTACTTTTAATCCTGTAAAAACGGTAAACGATTTATTAAAATCTGCACATCAACCACAATAATATTGGAATCCGAAAAAATCATATCAGAATTAAAATATAAAGCAGTAAGAAGTTCTGGTGCTGGAGGTCAAAATGTAAACAAAGTTTCCTCAAAAGTTGTTTTATCATTTGATCTAAAAAACTCTCAAGCCTTATCAGAAGAAGAAAAAACCATTTTAGAAACAAAATTGGCTTCAAGATTAACATCTGATCAAATATTAATTATTAATTGTGATGAAGACAGAAGTCAGCTCAAAAATAAAGAAATTGTGACTAAGCGTTTCTTAGAAATTATTAAAATAGGTTTAATTGTACCCAAAATTCGTAAATCTACAAAAGTTCCAAAATCAGTTATAAAGAAGAGATTGAAGGATAAAAAAACACTATCAAATATAAAAGAATCTAGAAAAAAACCAGATTTAGATTAGTTATTTATTTAAATAAACTATTTGATACTACCTTTCTTACGAATAAAAAATTTATACTTTTTTGACAGTTAATCATTGTGACAAGTATTTCCAAAGAGTTGTAAAACAAACCTTTATTTTGCAAATAAATTCTCCCTAAATTTATATTAAAGTTATCATAATATTTGATAAAAATATATAAGTATACTTATTTATTTGTAAATTTAATATAGAATTAAAAGACTAAATATTAATTAGTTAAGCGCTTAATTGATAATAAATTAAAAAACAAAGTCATAGTTTTTTATTAATTATTAAATGATATAAAACAATCTTAAGGTTAAACTTTTTTAAATCTATATACATTCAAAAAAACTATAAAAGAATGTGCCTATAAACACGATTTCAATTGCATCTAAACAAATAACTTCACAATTTTAAAATAATAAATTGCAGAAAAGAATTTGAAAAAAAATATTTTATTAATTTAAATAAACAAAAGTCATGAAAAATTCAATAAAAAAAAGATTGGCATTTTTAATAATGCTTTTCTCTATAGCTTTTACTTTTTCTTGTAGTAATGATGAACTACAAAACACAGTTCCTGAAAATAATGATTCAGCCAACAAAACAAGAGCTTTGTCTCACAAAATGAATTTTATAAACAATAGCAGTTATGATTATGCTATTTATACAGTTGGTGCACAAACCAATTATTTATTAGTTGACCCAATGATTATTACACATAAAAAGGAAGTGCCTTTTATTTTAAAAGCAAATCAAAAAGTAACTTTCTATGATTATAAAAAAGTTACAGATGATGCATTTGCAATAAACTCTTGGCATGTAGTGAATACAGATTTACATAATGGGGATTTAGGTTATTTTACAAGTGAGCAAATGACCAAGTTATTCGGAATGCCATCCATACCAAACAATCCTAGATCAGATAAATACCCTGTTTGGAAACTAATACAAGGAAGAGTTCTTGATGAGTTTGGACAAAATCTTTCGGTACTTTGGGGTAATAATCCAGGTAAATCTCTTGCCAATTTAGGAAATCTAGATCAAGGTTATAATAGTATTCTTAAATATGGTATTTCAGATTTTTCAGAATTTAAAAACCCTAACAAAAAAGTCTTACCATTAGTTGTAGTAAGATGGAGACAACAAAACGAAGGAGCATATAGAAATACAGGTGAAATAACCATAACAATAGAAAACTTACCATTTAGATAGTAATAATAAAAAGACAACCATTGTATAGTTTATATTTACAATGGTTGTCTTTTTATTTATAAGGTTTTCAATTTATAAAGAGTAATAACATTTTTTTGTAAAAACTCTCATAACCATTATTTTTTTATACTTTTGCACTGTCTCAAAAGGGGTGCTCGATTCTGAAATACATTCAGAATGACAGCTGAGATTATACCCAATGAACCTGAGCAGGTAATGCTGCTAAGGGAAAAGTGACGAGAATAGCGTGCACGCTACTTATTGTCACAGGAAACAATCATTTTTTTTTAACCAAAGAATAATTACCTCTTTTTATTCGTAACAATTTTACGAATGGAAATTTTATTTGCTACACACAGTTCTCTTTCGGCTCGAGTCAAACAATTTAGCCACAGAGGCATTCAAAAACAAAAATTTAGATTTTTAAATCAATTAACTGTTCTCTTTTTACTCTTTTCTTTATTTTCATTCTCACAAGAAAAAACAAAAGACACTACAAAAACGATTCAACTCGATGAGGTATTATTGAAAGCCACACGATTGAATGAAAAATCTCCTTTCCCGTTCACAACAATCACTAAAGAAAAATTAGAAGCCGTAAATTTAGGTCAGGATTTACCCATTTTATTAGACCAATTACCATCAGTAGTCACCACTTCAGATGCAGGTGCAGGTGTTGGATATACAGGCATTCGTGTTCGTGGTAGTGATGCAACAAGGGTAAATGTTACTATTAATGGAATTCCCTATAACGATGCCGAAAGTCAAGGTACTTTTTTTGTTGATATTCCTGATATTACAACTTCATTAGAAGATGTTCAGTTACAACGTGGCGCAGGCACTTCTACCAATGGTTCTGGAGCATTTGGAGCTAGTTTGAACTTAAAAACGTTGAATCCTGCTTCAAAATCGTATGCAAAAACATCAAATAGTGTAGGTTCTTTTGGAACCAGAAAACATAATTTGAGTATCGGAACTGGAATTAATAAAGGCTTCTATGCCGAAGCTCGATTGTCTAAAATAGCTAGTGATGGTTATATTGATAGAGCTTCATCAGATTTGAAATCATTTTATACAGAAATTGGATTTGTAAGTAAAAATACAGCAATAAAAGCAATTGTTTTTGGAGGAAAGGAAATAACCTATCAATCTTGGTATGGTACGCCAGAAGCAGTTGTAAATGAAGATATTGAAGGAATTAAAGCATTTATTAATAGAAATTATTCTTCTGATGCAGAAGCACAAAATTTACTTAATTCTGGAAGGACTTATAATTATTATACCTACGCCAATCAAGTTGATAATTATGAGCAAAATCATTATCAATTGCATTTTTCGCATCAATTTAACAATAATTTTTCTGGAAACATTTCTGTAAATTTTTCTCCAGGAAAAGGATATTATGAAGAATATAAGGTTGATGACACTTATGAAAATTATTTTTCGTCTAGCACAAATGGAGATGATAGGAGTGATGTAATAAGAAGAAAATGGGCAAAAAGTGATTTTTATGCTCTAGTATATTCTTTAAACTATAAAAAAGAAAAATGGAATGTTGCACTTGGTGGTGGATATAACAAATATGATGGAACTCGTTTTGGTGAAATCATTTGGAGTGCTTTTCCAACTATAATTCCATCTGGAACAAGATTTTATGAAAGTAGTATTATGAAGGATGACTTTTCTATTTATGCAAAAGCAGAGTATTCAATTACACCTAAGTTTATTGCTTTTGGAGATATTCAATTTAGAAATGTTGCATTCAAATCAAATGGTATGAGTTCTGATTTATTGGGAATTAATGTTAGTAAAATATTTAATTTTTTCAATCCAAAAGCTGGATTAACGTATGTTATCAATAACAAAAATATTGTTTATAGTTCAGTGGCTGTTGCCAATCGTGAGCCCAATGGTGACGATTTGACAAAAAACCAAGTTCAACCCAAAGCAGAACAACTTGTAGATTTTGAAATGGGTTATAAACTGAAATCAGAAAAGTATTTTGCTACTGCAAATCTATATTTTATGCACTACAACAATCAATTGGTTTTAACAGGAGCATTAGATGATATTGGTAATGGAATTCGTCAAAATGTAAATAAAAGTTATCGAGCAGGAATAGAATTTCAAGCCGGATATCAATTCAATTCAAAATTTCGTGTAGATTTTAATTTAGCTTTTAGTCAAAACAAAATAAAAATGTTCAATTATTTGGTTTATGACACTCAATATGATCCAGCTACATTTGAGACGGTTTCTTATAATGTTGTTGTAAGGAATTTAAATAACACTGACATTTCTTTTTCACCAAATTGTGTAGCAGGTAACACATTTATTTTCTCTCCAATAAAAAATTTAGATTTTAGTTTAATTTCTAAATATGTTGGAAAACAATTTTTAGACAATACCTCAGTTGATAGCAGAAGTATGAAGGCTTATTTTATTAATAATTGTATTGTTTCGTATAAGGTAAAACCAAAATGGATTACTGAAATCGCTTTTAATTTAATGGTGAATAATCTTTTGGATAAAAAATATGTTTCAAACGGGTATACCTATAGTTATTACTATCGACCTCAAGGTTCAACAAATAATGCAATAACAGAAAATTTTTATTATCCTCAAGCGGGAATTAATTTTCTAACTGGAATAACATTAAAATTCTAAAAAAAAAGCCAAGTTGAATAATTTAACTTGGCTTTTTTAATTAGTTATAAACTCTGATTGAATTATTTCCTAAAATTTCAACGGCATAAGGAATCATAGTATATTGACTAGTTCCAACTCCGGTAAACAAACTATATTCTATATTGTCACACGCACATTTGGCATTCAACCCATTAATACTCATTAAGGAACAATCCGAAGGATATTGATTAGGACAATTGGCATTCCAAACTACGTAATTGTTATCTGAAACTTTCATCATAATTAAATTAATTCCTGTTCCATCAGAAACTTTAATCGGATTTAAATTAGAAGTTAAAGCAACATAAGATGGAAGACTTAGGTTAATTACAAAAGAAAATGAATAGTTTGGGATATAAGGATTTTTGTTCCTAACGGTATCTTTAGTACAACTCATTATAAGTAGTAATCCAAACAACAACAAAATATGTTTTTTCATTTCAAAAAAGTATAAAAGAATGATGCAAACAAAAATAATTTATTTAACTTTGACATCGTTAGGATTAACAAATAATTATAAAGTAAAACAAATATAGTATCTTTGAAAAAAGAAATCCCGTCCAGATGGGATTTTTTCTATTTATATAAATGAGGAAATTATGAGCGCAGTATCTTATTACACAGCAGAAGGGTTAAAAAAATTAAGAGACGAATTAGATTATTTAAAAAGTGTGATGCGCCCAAAAGCATCAGCAGATATAGCAGAAGCAAGAGACAAAGGAGATTTGTCTGAAAATGCAGAATATGATGCAGCAAAAGAAGCGCAAGGTATGCTAGAAATGCGTATTGCAAAATTAGAAGAAGTACATTCAAACGCTAGATTGATAGACGAGTCTCAACTTGATGTTTCTAAAGCACTGGTTTTGTCAAGTGTGAAAATTAAAAACCAAGCCAATGGTATGGAGTTAAAATATACTTTAGTAGCAGAAAGTGAAGCTGATTTGAAGTCAGGAAAAATTTCTGTAAGTTCACCTATTGGTCGTGGTTTACTTGGAAAATCTGTTGGAGAAGTAGCCGAAATTACAGTTCCAAATGGTATATTAAAATTTGAGGTTTTAGAAATTTCTAGAGATTAAAAATGTCAAGTATTTTTACCAAAATAGTAAACGGAGAAATTCCTTGTTATAAAATAGCAGAAACTGCTGATTTTTTGGCTTTTTTGGATGTAAATCCAAATGCCATAGGACACACTTTGTGTATTCCAAAAAAAGAGATTAACAAAATTTTTGAAATGGAAGATGAACTCTATCTTGGGTTAATGCAGTTTTCAAAAACAATCGCAACTGCAATTGAGCTAGCTATACCTTGCAAAAGAGTAGGTATGGCAGTTATTGGTTTAGAAGTACCTCACGCTCACGTTCATTTAATTCCTTTGAACGAAATGGACGAAATTCGATTTCAGAATAAAGTAAAATTAGACAAAGATGAGTTTGAAGCAATAGTCAAAAAAATTCAGTCTTATTTATAAAAAAAAATCCCGTGAAATAGACTGAACCCAAAAGTTTAGACAAATTTATAATTAATTTTGATAATAATGAGTTCGATATTTTATCGGGCTCATTTTGTTT